>CAYTLX010000289.1:0-3468 GCA_964438645.1 uncultured Saprospiraceae bacterium
CGCTTGTAAGGGGAATAAGAAGGGGTTGATGAATGCGATAAATAGGAAATTTTGCTAAGTGATTGATAGCGGCTAACGCCGTTCTCTCCCTTCGAGTCCTGACGCACTCGACCCTTCGGGATCGGTCTAGCAGCCCAGCGGCTAACGCCGTTCACTCCCTTCGGCCGCTGCCGCACCCGACCCTACGGGATCGGTCGTTTACCCTTCCAGAAGGGTAAAGTGTCTTCTTTTGGTTGGGTGTCAGGTATTTTGGTAGTTGGTTTTCTTTGGCTTTTGAACTAAACGTAGGTTTACTAAACGTTGTAAAACTCATTGTCCAACTGATTGTCCATCTTATGCAGTTTAAACGAGCGTTTGGTCAACCTAAAAAAATTGAACAATTGAACAAACTCCAATTAAACTTCCGTTGAACATTACGGCCAATAAAGCACTAATTTGAGCAAGCGCATCAAACCTTTTGCAAGGAAAAACGTATTTTTGCTTTGTGTTTTGTTCATTTATCTAGAACCCCCTTTATGAAGATTCTAAAATTTGGCGGCTCTTCAGTAGCTACTCCAGAAACAATACAGCAAGTCGCTTCTATTATTCGGCAAAATTATAGCCGTGGCGAAAAATTTAGCTTTGTGGTCTCAGCCTTTGGTGGGGTGACAGACAAATTGCTTGGGATGGCACAAATTGCCTCTACCGGGGATGAGTCTTTCGAAAAGGAATGGAGCGAAGTAAAACAACGACACTTAGACATGGTTGCCAGCCTACTGGTCAATGGCTTTCGACAAGAAGCAGAAGAAAAAGTAGAGCGCCGTTTCGCCAATTTGTTGCATGTGCTCAAAGGTATTCATGCACTACGCGAAGTCACTCCAAGAAGTCGGGATTATATCGTTAGCTTTGGAGAGCGAAATTCTGCCTATATCATCTCCAGATATTTGACGCAGGAAGGCGTACCCGCTAATTACCTAGATGCTAGAAAGGTGGTGTTGACAGATGCTAGCTTTGGTGGCGCACAGGTGCAAATTGAAGCCACTTATCAAAAAATTAGAGACTGGTTTGATGTACAGCCAGGTTTGGCGGTGATTACGGGGTTTATTGGTGCGACGCATGATGGAATTACTACGACGCTAGGGCGTGGTGGTTCGGATTTTACGGCAGCGATTTTTGGAGCGGCATTGAGCGCTGATGTCATTGAAATTTGGACAGATGTAAATGGTATTTTGACGGCTGACCCAAGGGCGGTTCGGGATGCCCATACACTCCCAGAAGTGACCTATGCCGAAGCGATGGAAATGTCGCATTTTGGTGCCAAAGTAATCTATCCGCCTACCATACAGCCTGCACTAAGAGCGGCCATTCCCATTTATATCCGAAATACATTTAACCCCGATTTTGAAGGAACTAAAATTAGTGGTAGTCGGCAGCCCAACGCCAACCTAATTACGGGAATGGCATCTATTGGCAACGTTGTTTTGTTGACATTACGGGGAAGTGGGATGGTCGGCGTCCCGGGTTTTGCCGCAAGGTTATTTAGTTCATTGGCGCAAGGTCATGTGAATATCATTATGATAACGCAGGGTTCGTCGGAGCATTCTATTTCATTTGCGGTAACGCCCACTGAAGCGGATTTGGCGAAAGCTTTGGTGGAAGAAGAATTTGACTTGGAACTTACGCGCAAAGTAATTGAGCCCGTCAAAGTAGAAAGCAATCTTTGCATCGTGGCGATTATCGGAGAAAGCATCAAAATTAGACACGGTATTTCGGGGACTTTATTCAAGGCTTTGGGCGCCAATGGCGTTAATGTCGTAGCCATCGCTCAAGGCTCTTCGGAGTTAATTATCTCGGTGGTTATCCATAAATCCGATGAAAAAAAGGCATTGAATGCGATACACGAAACCTTTTTCAAGGAAAGTATTACCCAAGTTCATCTGTTTATGGTTGGGGTAGGCTTAGTGGGCGAAAAATTACTGGAGCAAATCCACCAGCAAAATGAGACCCTTCGGAAAGAGCATCAAATAGAAGTCTGTTTGTCGGGTCTAGCCAATAGCCGCCAAATGGCTTTTGCCGAAAAAGGCATTTCTTTTACGCAGTATCAAAAAGATTTGGATGCAGGTGAACCTTCCGATATGGCCTTGTTTGTCAAAAAAATGGCTGCTATGAACTTGCGTAATGCTATTTTTGTCGATGCTACCGCAAGCGATGCGGTGCCTGTTTTTTACGAAAGTATCCTAGAAAAAAGTATCTCTATTTCGACCCCCAATAAAGTAGCGGCATCATCGAGTCAATTACAGTACCAGCGCCTTAAAAAAGTAGCACGGATGTACAAAGCGCAATATGCTTTCGAGACGAATGTCGGAGCAGGCTTGCCGATTTTGACGACTATTCAGGATTTAGTGCGGTCTGGCGATACGATTACCAAGATTGAAGGGGTTTTGTCAGGTACGCTGTCTTATATTTTTGGGGCTTTTACGGAAGGGATTCGTTTTAGTGATGTCGTCAAAGAAGCGAAAGCAAAAGGATTTACGGAGCCAGACCCTAGAGTTGATTTGAGTGGTAAAGATGTGGCTCGAAAGATAGTTATTTTGGCACGTGAAATTGGTTTGAAAATGGAGTTGGACGATGTAATGATCAATCCCGTTTTGCCTAAAAATTGTAGTGATGCACCAGATATTCCTGCCTTTTTTAAGGCGCTGGAAGCTTCGGATGATTATTTTGATGGCTTGCGCAAAAAAGCGGCTGACCAAGGCAGAGTATTGAGAATGGTTGCCAAGTTGGAAAACAAAAAATGCCATATTGGGCTACAGTCGGTAGATGATTCTAGTCCTTTTTATTCCCTTCAAGGTGGCGATAATATGATTGCCATTACATCTAAGCGTTATACCCCTTATCCATTGGTCGTGCGTGGTCCTGGGGCAGGAGCGGATGTGACCGCAGCGGGAGTTTTTGCCGAAATCGTTAAGATTGGAAAAGATGGCTTTTAGGGATTGTTTAACGGTTTGGAAAACCTTAACAAGCAAAAGCCTTGTGATGAAAATGTCAAGAAGATTGGTTAAAACTAGTGGTTTCTTAAACCTTGGTTAATTTTGTTCAATTGTTCAAGCGAGCAATTGTTCAACTGACTAGCCGGATGGCGTTTTTGCTGGAACAAAAAATTTATTTTTGCTTGTCTTTTTTAGCGAAACTCTACCAAAGTGCCTTTGTTAAGGGGTACTTTAAGATCCAGCAAAAAGAAATTTAATTGGCGGGGCATTTTTGCAACTCTTTTGCCTTTCCCGTGGCGATACTCGCTTCGCTCGTCTCTACAGCTTGCAAATAAATTTGCAAGACCACTACCCATCTGCCTAAGCTATTTGGCGTAAGCCGCAAAAAAGCTACACTCTTCAATGATGTCTGCATAGAACTCTGTCTCATTGTATTCTCGCATGAGCAAATTATAATAAACCATTTTATTGGGCGGAAGCTTCGGGATGAGATTCTGAT
>CAYTLX010000290.1:0-3435 GCA_964438645.1 uncultured Saprospiraceae bacterium
CTGATGCGGCCTGAAGGCGCTGTAGCCAAAATATTTCTCTAGAGCTTCCTGTGGTGTCATGATAGCATTTTGGCAAATGTAGCATTTTTTTGGCTGAAAGCCAAAAAAGTGGTAGCGCAGAACGGCTGTTCAGTCCAAGCGCTATGAGCCAAACGGCCGTTTGGCTATACATTCCAAACGCTATGGTAATCTTATGAACCATGAACCAGCAGCATTCCAAGCGGTTTGATAAGCTTATGAATTATGCAACTATCCGATAATATATATTATGTTAAGTAGAAGTTTGGTAACTCCACTTTTTACTAAACAACCAATACACCGACGTAGCCTGCCACGCCTCCAACTTCTTCCTTGATTAAGGCAAAATTTGAAGGTATTAGAATAAAAGGAAATCCCCATAAGTTTTCAAATTTCACCTTACTCTGTGTCAGAAGTCTACACCGTGACCCGCTACGCCTACGTATCTTTCGACACAGATTATTTTTTCCCATCAAGCAGCAATTTGCTCTATCCATGTATTTATAGAACCGAACGCAACATGTTGAAATTTTACAATGACAAAAATAAAAAAATGAAAAAAATATTCCTTTTGGCCATCCTAGGCCTGATTACATTTGTATCCTGTAAAAAGGATAATTTTGAGCGATTCAACCCTAGCTCTGGCGGGTTTGAAATCAAGCAAGTCACGGCATCCTTTGCAGGAATTATTGTACGTGGTGATGAAAAAGGACTTGAAGGCGTAAATGTTACTATCGGGAGCAATAGCACCACGACCGACGAAAATGGCGCTTTCTTTTTCACAGATATTACGGTACAAAATAACAAAGCTTATTTTAAAGCAACCAAAGCAGGGTATTTCTTTGGCTCTAGAACTATTTTTGCGCAAGCAGGAAAAATTCATCAAGTCCGTATCAAAATGTTGAACTCCTACCCTATTGGTTCCTTTCAAAATAGTGTTGGGGGTGTCGTGAATTTGCCAGAAGGTGGTTCGTTGACTTTTGAAGCAGGTGATGTGGCGTATCCAAACGGAACCCCGTACACTGATCAAGTTTTGGTGGCTGCAAAAAGAATTGATCCAACGACCGCTAATGGTCAACTTGAGATGCCTGGAGACCTTCGAGCCAAAGACAAGGATGGAAAAGAGATGACTTTGGCTTCCTATGGTATGATGGCCGTTGAATTAACAGACAACAGTGGTAACTTGCTACAAGTCGCTGATGGTCAGACAGTTGATATGACTTTTGAAGTACCTACATCTCTTGTTGCCAATGCTCCATCTGACATCCCTTTATGGTATTTTGATGAAGACAATGGGGAATGGAAGGAAGAAGGTACCGCTACCCTTTCGGGAAATACTTATCAAGGACAAGTTGGGCATTTTTCATTTTGGAATTGTGATGCTAATTTTCCTAGAGTCTATTTTGAAGCTAGATTCATCAATGATAGCGGACAGCCTTTGGTGAATGCTTGGATTAGTATTGAATTGCCTAATGGAAGCCGCCGTATGGCTATGACAACTCAAGACGGATGGGTCGGTGGAGAAGTTATGGCCAATGCAACGATGAAATTGTATATTCAATCTGAATTTGGGTGTGGTTATTCAATCCAATATATTATGGATTTTACAACGACAAATTTGGATGTCAATTTGGGAGACATTACAGTTACTCTAAATCCCCCAATCACTTATACTCTGACTGGTACACTTGTAGATTGTAATGACAATCCTGTCAGTAATGGCTATATCCACATACATGCAATTCCTTGGTATTTTCAATATAATACATTTGTCAATTCCGATGGGACTTTTAGTCTTGAATATACCACTTGTACGGCCATTGATTCAGTATATTTAATGGGTTATGATTATGATAACTTGGAGCAATCTGCTCTTTTAGGCTACGATTTAACTGCTGGAACCGATTTAGGTAATGTAAAAGCATGCGGTACGGTTATAGATGAATATGTTACCTATAACTATACGACTAATTCTGGAAATGACACTACATTGACCATCTTCGCACCAAACATTGGAATGCAGGAGCCAGACAGTCTAAATTATTGGAATATCTGGGGGGAGATTAATGATATGAGTTATTATCTTCAAGCTGCGACGAAATCAACAGGTAGCTATTCTGGAACTGGCTCATTGGAAGGCTCAAGCGGTTTCCAAAGTTTTAATTGTGACTTTACGATTACCAATTATCCAACCAATTTTGGAGAATTTATCGAAGGTTCTTTCATTTCGACTAATGCAACTCCAGTCGTTACGGGCTCCTTTAAGGTGAAAAAATAATCGTTTAACTAACTTTTGGAAAGTTAAGAACTTTCCAAAAGTTAGTTTTCCAAAAGTCAAATAAAATACGCATCCAGAGCCGCAATCATTTCCATCTTACGTTTATCAGAGACAAACGACGCTTCAAAAGCATTTCTTGAAAGGGTATAAAGTTCTTCTTTCGATAAATCCAAGGCTTCGGTGATGGCCCAAAAATTCTCGTTCATATAACCCCCAAAATAGGCTGGATCGTCGGAATTAACCGTTACTTTTAGCCCATTTTGCATCAGCTTTCGCAAAGGATGGTCTTTTAGGTCATCAACGACACAAAGCTTGAGATTAGACAAAGGACAGACCGTCAAAGCCATTTTTTCTGCCGCAAGGCGTTCCATGAGTTTGGGATCATCTATGGAGCGATTACCGTGATCTAAACGAGAAATATGGAGCAAATCAAGCGCTTCCCAAATATACTCCGCAGGGCCTTCTTCGCCCGCATGAGCAACTGCCACGAATCCTTCTTCTATGGCTTTCGCAAAAACATTTTTGAATTTGGACGGCGGATGACCCATTTCGGAAGAATCCAAGCCCACGCCATAAATCTTATGTTTAAAAGGCAACGCCATCTCCAAAGTCTTCTCTGCTTCACTTTCCTCTAAGTGACGTAAAAAGCACATTATCAAGCGGCTAGAGATACCTAATTCATGTTTTGCTTTGTGTAAAGCATTAGAAATGCCATCAATCACTTTTGCGAAAGCCACTCCCCTATCCGTATGTGACTGTGGATCAAAGAAAATCTCCGTATGGATGACATTTTGGGCATGGATACGCTGCATATATGCCCAAGTCAAATCAAAGAAATCTTCTTCTTCCAAAAGCACCTGCGCCCCTTCATAGTAGATATCCAAAAAATCTTGTAGATTATTGAAATTATAGGCTTCTTTGACCGCTTCTACGGAGTCAAATTTTGTTTTAACCTTATTTCTTTGGGCAATCGCAAACATCAATTCTGGCTCAAAAGAACCTTCGATGTGCAGATGAAGCTCTGCTTTGGGCATTTTCGCAATAAAATCATGCATTTGTTCTGTCATGTCGTGTCGTTATTTTTATTTGTACCCCAAGCGAACAAAAAGGGTCTAGGTTGGTTGAAAATTAAGCGCAAA
>CAYTLX010000291.1:0-3431 GCA_964438645.1 uncultured Saprospiraceae bacterium
ATTCCCCCTTTTGATAATTAGGAAATAGTTTCCTTTGGGGCAATTATTAATACTAAACTCCAATCTAGCTTTTTGCGCAAGCATCTTCTTTTCAGAAAAAACAACTTCTCCAGAAGAGCTAACCAACTGAATATCCGTCTCTTCGGGCGAAAAATCTCCATCTAATTCTACATACAAGAAGTCCGAAGTGGGGTTGGGATAGACCTTATAAAAGAGACGTTTATCCGCTTCAATCAAGGCAACTGTCGTATTGGTTATCTCCCAAGATTCAGAGAAAACATAACCTGTGGCATATTTTTGCGAAAGCGTAGTCGTATCTGTCACACTTACCGTCAAAGTAGATTCTCCCGCTGACAAAATGCTATTATCCAAACTCAAAGAAGTCACATCCGTCGCAATAGTAGCTCCATCCAAATCCCATTTCACCTTCAAAGTATTAGGCGCTGGAAGTACCAAGTCCAACGAAAAATCTATAGTTCCGCCAGAGTAAGTCTGAAAAACATCCGCCGGAGAAAAAGCTTCAATAGGGCTCACCAATTGATAGATCCGATCAAGTGTTTGCTCTTGGCAGACACTACATAATGGGACACCCAAAATTCGCATTTTACAAGCCTGATGCGGTCTAAACCATTGAGCTGGCACGCCGCTATTGCCATAAGGATATATCCCAATCCCATTACTATTTAGCCAATTTTTCCATTTGATGGTATTCGGATCATCAATAGCGGTCATATTAGGTTTTTCGCCTGCATACTGCTCACCAGCCCAGTACTCATCTGCCAACTTAGCAAACGAATGCCCCATCTCATGAATCCCTACTTCCGCAGAAGCCGCATCGGTCGAAAAAGTAGCAATTGACCCACCCGACCCACCATATTGGGGACTATTGACCAACATCAATATTTGGTCATAACTCGGAAAATTGGCAGCCGCCACCGAATACGCAGCACCCGTATTACCCGTAATCACCAAGCGATGGATATGCGCTCCATCAAAGGTGGTATTAAAATAAGTGTCCTTCATTCCTTGCGGAAAAACAGGCTCTGTCACGTCCGTGGCATCAGCCGGATGATCGGTGCCGCTTTCATTAGAAGGGACTTTGACGATAACCGCATTAATAAAATTGGCGTACTCTTTATAGGGAGACTCCAATAATAACTTATCTATTACATGCTGGGCGTCATCTTCAAATTTGCCCATCTCGCTACTCATATACCCGTCTCCCAAAATCAAAATGTTGATACGCTTATCGATATCTCCATGATCGACAAGGGTCTGTGTCGGAAAAGTCTGCGCCATCACACTTGAAGCACAGAGCCAAAAGCTCAAAAATGTGAAATATTTCATAGGTTAATTGGTTTCTTTTAGGGAGAAGCTAGCCATCAATTCAAAATTCTCTTTCATCATTTGAAAGACCAATAGTTTTTTCATTTCGGGATGGTAATTGACTCTAACAGGTACGACAACGGGCTCGCCATCCATTACTTTCTTCGCCATTTGCCCTTGATCATCGACATATTCATAGACTTTCGTCAAATTTACCCGCTTAAAAATCGACTTCACGGTGTGCGATTGGTCATCCACAAATCTAAATTCAAAATTGGCGGGTTGGTCGGGGGTAATTTTGGCGTGACCACCCGCTTTGACGATATTCAGTAGTTTTACCTTTGTTTTTTTGCCAGCAACGGCTTGTAACTCTAAAATGACCGTCAAAACAGTGGATTCTTTGTTTTTTTGGGGCTTAGCCGCCATAGGCTTCTTGGCTGCGGTACAAGCCACACCTAATAAAAGCAAAAGATAAAATATTGATTTTTTTAGCATGACGCTAAGTTAGGGCTAATTTCAAAAACTAGTCCATTTTTAACCCTTTTTAACATTTTGCCTTGCTAATACAACACATGCCTAAACAAAAAATTGTGACTGTTTAGGTGCCCCTATTTCCAGGCATAAAATAGGCGCAAAAAGGACATTTTAAGGCAAAAATTTGTGGTACTTAAACAGTTATAAAAAATCAATGATAATTATTCACCTATTTCCAAAGTTGTGCTTAACTTGTCGATTCATTCAAAAACAATGCTCATCATGCGTAAATTCTTGATTCTAGGTCTCTTCTTTTTAGTAGGCTTCATCTTTACTTCTTGTGGTACGACTTCCCAATTAGTTACACAATCCACTCAATTTTCGAAAGAGATAAAGGCTCAATATGCTCCAGATTCTCGCACGTCCATCTACGCCGTAAAAACTATCAAGCATGATAAATCCGTCATCCTGCAAGGAGAAACCAATATTCCCAAAGCCAAAGAAGCGCTTATCTCCAAAATGAAAGCGGCCCAAATTTCCTTTGTCGATGAAATCAAATTACTTCCCGACCCTAGCTTGAAAAAAACCTTTGGTGTGGTCAAATTATCCGTCGCCAATCTCCGCTCCAAGCCTTCGGTATCATCAGGACTAGAGACACAGGCGCTGATGGGCATGCCCCTAAAAATATACAAAAAGGAAGGGCATTATTATTTTGTGCAAACCCCTGAAAAATATATCAAATGGATGAATGCGGGGGCTTTAGCGCCGATGACCCAAGTTGAATTTGATGCCTGGTCGAAATCTGACAAAGTGATTTATATCGGTGGATTTGGGTACGCTTACGCAAAACCTGATTCTAAAAGCCTGATTGTCACCGACTTACTTACTGGAAATATTTTAAAAAGAATCAATGCAGATGGTGATTTTACGAAAGTGAATCTACCTGATGGCACGCCTGCTTTTGTCCTTACGGAAAAATTGATGAACTATGAAGACTGGCTAGACTCCAGAAAACTAACCGCTCAAAACATTGAAAAAGCGGCCTTTTCTTATATGGGTACGCCTTATGTTTGGGGGGGCACTTCGGGCAAAGGGCTAGATTGTAGCGGCTTCACTAAAAATGTTTTTCTCCAAAACGGTATCATGCTGCCGCGCGATGCGTCCCAACAAGTACGTGTCGGTAAAGAGATTCCATTAGATAAAAATTTGAGTAATCTCCAAAAAGGGGATTTGCTATTTTTTGGACACAAGGCCACGCCTAATAAAAAAGAAAGAGTGACGCATGTGGGTATTTATCTAGGGGATGGCCAATTTATCCATGCGGGTGTGGACAAGGCTCAAGTTGCCATAGAAAGCCTTTTTGAAGGTGCGCCTGACTTTGCAGCCAATCGACTAAAATCTTTGTTGCGGGCAAAACGGATTGTGGGATATGTGGGGCAGCTTGGTGTGGAGACGGTGGCTAAAACTATGTATGAGGAGTGAGTTGAGACGCTGCGCTGGTTGAGACGCTTGTCCTACGGACTTTGCTGGTTGAGACGCTGCGCTGGTTGAGACGCTTGTCCTACGGACTTTGCTGGTTGAGACGCTGCGCTGGTTGAGACGCTTGTCCTACGGACTTTGCTGGTTGAGAC
>CAYTLX010000292.1:0-3418 GCA_964438645.1 uncultured Saprospiraceae bacterium
TCGATTACTGGCTTTTTTCGTTTTTGAATAGCAAACTGATAGGCGATGCAAAAAAATCGAACTGCAAAGTTTATTTTTTTACCGAACCATTAATTTAGAGATTGCTCCCCAAAAAAATAGTAAAAAAGCACCGAATTCACATAAATTATCGTACCTTGCCTGCTTGCCAAAAAACCATAAGTCATGATAGAGAGACCCACACATTTGAACAAGGAGTTTTACTTTGTTCCTTACATCGAAAAAGCCGAAGGAAATGACTTGATTAAAGCGCTTCGTGAAATTGGGAACAAGACGCTGCAATTGATGGATGAGTTGTCGGAAGAACAAGGAAAGTATGCTTACGCCAAAAACAAATGGACCATCAAGCAAGTCATTCGACACATTACCGATGCCGAAAGGGTATTTGCCTATCGGGCCTTTAGATTTTCTAGAAGGGATGCAATGCCACTTCCTGGGTTTGACGAAGATGCTTATGCCGAAAATGACGGTTCAACGTTATTGTCCGTAAAGCAAATCAAAGACGAGTTTATTCAAGTCCGAAAAGCGACCATCTCTTTGTTCACCACCATGGATACCCATGTCCTTGATTTTGAAGGAGTTGCGAGTAATTTGCCCATGACACCTAGGATGGTGGGGTGGACGATTGCGGGGCACAATACGCACCATTTGCAGGTGATTCGAGAACGATATAGGAACGGTATAACGGTGTAACGGCGTAAAACGGTTTAGCGGTGTAACGGTAAACGGACACGTAGAAACGCTAATTTATGAACTCTTTAACCCATTCAAGAAGTCTCGAATTTTCATCCGTTTTCGTCCTTGGCTTTGTACTTCTAGCAGATGGATGTAGCCGTCTTGGGTGGCTACCTTAAAAAACGATTTTCTATCGGTGACAAAGGTGCCTGGCGCTTCTTTATTGTTGCCGATTTCTTTTTCCGTAAGGAATATTTTTAATTTCTTTTCTTGATAGGTTGTCCAGGCAGTCGGGTATGGGCTCAACCCACGTATAAAATTGTGTACTTTTCCCGTAAGGGCATTAAAATCTATCTGGCAGGTTTGGTGAAAAATCTTAGGGGCGTGGGTCGGTTCGCCAGTTTGTTCTTGTGCCATAATGGCGCCTGTTTCGATGGCTTTGACCGTCTGAAGGACTAGATTGGCGCCGATGGGCATGAGCGTATCATGAAGCGCCCCTGCGGTCATTGTGTCGTCGATGATTACTTTGGCTTGAAAGTACATATCGCCCGTGTCGATGACGTGCTTTAGCTTAAAGGTGGTGACGCCAGATTCGGTTTCTCCGTTGATGATGGCCCAATTGATGGGAGCTGCACCCCGATATTTTGGGAGTAGCGAGCCATGCAGATTCAAGGTGCCGTGCAGGGGCATATCCCAAACCACTTCGGGCAGCATCCGAAAAGCCACTACTACTTGTAAATCCGCTTTTAGCTTGCGCAAATGAGCGACAAAATCTGGATCCTTTAGGTTTTTGGGCTGTAAAACGGGGATGTCATGGGCTTGCGCAAATTTTTTGACGGCGGATTCGATGAGCTTTTTGCCATTTCTACCACCATATTTGTCCGTAGCGGTGATTACGGCGGCGATATCATACCCATTTTTATAGAGTATTTCTAGGGTGGGGACGGCAAACTCGGGAGTACCCATAAAAATAATGCGCATGGAGTTAGATGTTTTTCAAGGTTAACAAATCGTTTACGAAGACAATTTTGTTTTCTAGTTCTACAAAATAGCTTACATTTGCACAAAGATAGGAAAAAGTCTTCCCTTAGATGATATTTAACTATTTAGGTCAGGCAATTTTGCCATAAATAAAGAGCTTAAGTAGTTACGTTGATTTTTCTATTAGAAGTTGACAGACTTCGTGAATACTAAAATTGAAACTTACTATGCTACGATTCACATTTTTACTGCTTGGGCTATTTATGTCTTTTGCGCAAGCGTACGCCCAAGGAAAAGTTATTATTGAAGGCTACGTTTATGAAGAAAACGATAGGGGCTTTATCGGTGATGCCGAAGTCAAATTGTTTACTAATCAGATGATAAGCGTGGGAA
Organism: uncultured Saprospiraceae bacterium; assembly: GCA_964438645.1. Classification (GTDB taxonomy): domain Bacteria; phylum Bacteroidota; class Bacteroidia; order Chitinophagales; family Saprospiraceae; genus HyVt-613. The sequence continues at coordinate 2,068 of CAYTLX010000292.1, forward strand.
AAACACTGACCGATGAATATGGGCATTTTGTCTTTGAGACCAGTGATGACCGTCAATATGTGGTTAGAGCCAACAAAAAACTCTATATTCAGAAAGAATTAAAGGTCAATCCTGCCGATAAGAACGATGCCAACAAAGTCTTCTTAAAAATGGAATTGGAGCGGGAGCCTGGGTATATATTTGATGTGACCCTTGCAGAACCTAGACCCGCACCTGATGCGCCGACTAATTCTGTTGATGAAGCGACCATCGAAATCTATAACAATACGACTAAAAAAATGGAATGGGTCTCCGAAAAGCACCCTTCTCCTTATTTCAAGTTTACTTTTCAGCAAGGCAATCACTATACCATCATGATTTCTAAGGAGCGGTATATCACCAAACAAATTGAAGCGTATGTCAATGTGCATGGCTGTATCGTGTGTATCGAAGGGGTGGATAATGTGAAGCCCGGTGTAGTGGATAACTTAACGGCTGGACATCAAAAAGGAACTTTATTGGCAAATATTGAACTTCATCCCATCAAGATAGGGGAGAAGATTCCGATTGATAATTTGTACTATGACTCAGGACATTTTTCGGTAAAGAAGCGCATGCATAAGACGTTGGATGAGTTGATTGTTTTGATGGAAAACAACCCGTCGTTGATTGTGGAGTTACGTTCTCATACGGATTGTCGGGGGGATTCTAAGTTTAACCGAAAGCTTTCGCTAAAAAGAGCTAATGCAGCAGTCAAGTATATTTTAGCACATAGCAATATCGATGAATACCGTATCAAAGGGGTCGGAATGGGAGAATCTACCCCTGTCAAGAAATGTAAGGATTGTAAAACTTGCTCGGATAGGGTATTAGCAATGAATCGCCGAACAGAGTTGGTGATTACGGGGCTGCTTGCGCAAAAAGAAAAAGAGAAATTACCTTTGACTAAGAAAATGGAAGAAGTCCACATGACTGAATTATTAGAAGAAGTCTTGGGGGGCGAGCAAATCCAAATTCCCGAAGGGGGAGAGATGCCAGAAGAGCTGAAAAAGCAGATTGAAAAGGATCAAAAAGCAGAACAAAATGGTAATATGGGTGCACCTACTAATCAACCAACCGCCAGCCAAGTTGTAACTCCTACGGTGGAAAAGAAAGTGGACAAAATAGCCAAGATGGTTGATGCGGTAAAGGACGATGAACCTGCGACAAATAGCCCGATAGAGCAAAAGCCAGCTAAGGTAGAAAAGGTAGATATTGCCGTTAAAAAAGTAGTTAAAAAGGAAGAAAAAGTAGTTTTAGCTCCAGATGACGTGAAGATGAATCAAAAAAGAATGTCAAAATCAGAAAAGGATAAAGAAAAGGCACTCGAAGC
>CAYTLX010000293.1:0-3404 GCA_964438645.1 uncultured Saprospiraceae bacterium
ACTTTTATCACATGCTCTGGCACCACAGGCACGAGTGAAGCATCCAGCGTACCATTAGCTTCTTCTACTTGACGTGCCGCAACCACAGGGTTTTTAATGATTGGGGCTTCCCAATGGAAATAAAATGTATCCGTTGCCGCCACATTATAGGTGTCCAAAAAGTCATCCAAACAATTGGCGCCATCGGCTATTTGGGTATTGACTTCTCCTCGGCATTCTAGGTAGTAGTCATTTCCATTATAAATTGTGAAACCAAAATAGGTATTATCCCTTGTATCGTAGGAGTTGTATCTCAAGCACGTACCCGAATCACCCGAATTATTGGTTAAACCTGGCTTATAAACTTGATGTTCATTTCCAATCATAGGAGCATACCCTACATAACTAGTAATAGGCGACCGCCAATACCTAGTACCTGCATTTTTATCTCTTATACAAGAAGGAATAGTCGTCAAATCAATAGGTACTTTTGTTGTGGTACCATTCTTAATGAGACTAAACTCTAATAATTTTGAATTTTGACCGTCTCCAACTAGCTCTGGATTACCATTATCTATACTACCTGACGCACCAGTAAACCAGTGTTGCCAAGACCACCAAGCCAATCCAGTAAAATATTCCATATCATGGATGACATATTTTTCAACACCGACCATAGTATCTCCTGGCATAAATCGGGTCAAATCCGCTGGACTATTGGCTAATTTATCCGCAAGGGTGACTTTGGTGGTCATCGTCTTGTCGGTATAACCTAGATTTTTTCTGGTAAAGCTCCGTTCGATTTGTTCAAACATACAGCTACAGCCCGCTGCATTGGGATCTCCTGAAAACAATTCTTGGCGGCAAGAGCGCACAATTTGACAGCCTCCTACACAATCAGAGCATTCTTCAATGACCTTAAAGTTACCTGTCCAATATTGGCGTGGCTTACAACTCCCTGCATCCATCTCTACGGTTACTTTATAGCAGATTTGGGTACCCGCAGCGGGATTCCCTACATCAATTTTTAATATTTTTTGTCCTCCAGCGACTCTGTCCCAGCTCAATTGGGCATCAGGTACTGCGACATACCCTGTTCCATCATCAAATTGTGCAGACCCTAAAACAAAATCAATGTCATCCATCAACAAAGAATCTCCCGTAAAATCAATGGTCAAATAAGTCGTTGCACCCGCAGCACAAGCCGTCACATTCTCACTATTAAAGGTATAGCAATATTCTAATTCTCTAGTTTTGGTGCCCGATGGACCGCCATAAGCCCCAAAATTATACATCGGGGTAACACCCACCACATTGGTTGCATCCGCCAGTAGATTGGTAGTATCTGCGGTCGCCGTATATTTAATATCGCTCCCTGTTACTGGTGGAAAGGCTCTAAATGTTTGTCCGCAATTGGTTTTTCCATCGACATAAAACTGTGCAAATCCACAGTCTATTTTAGTACAACTCCCATCATTGCCACATTGCATCTCTAAAAAGACACTCAAAGTAATTGACTTGCCCCCTTCCAAATCATCAAAAAATCCATCTCCATCGGCATCCACTAAACCACCTGCTCCATCTGGATCCGCAGCTATCGTGGAAAAGTCTATCACAATATCTCCCCCCACCCAAGAGTAAGTGGACGGGTCTAAAGAAACTCCATTCATTTGCACATCTGAGATGCCTAAATTTGATTTTACGCAAGTATTAAAACCCACTTTCATATCAGTGATCAAAAACTGGTTGGTATTGGCATTCGGATTATTGACCACTAAATCAATTTGACCAGGGCTTCCGCAAATGGAAGTTCCATTGACCAAAGTCACCGTAGCAGTAGGGGCCGCCGCTCCCATGGGCTGTACTTTGACAAAAGACGCTTTTTGAGTCATCTGACAAGTATCTCCACCACAACCATAAAAGGCTTCATATTTTATGGGAAAACTGGTATTCCCGACAGGACAATCATCCGCTTGATAGCAGACTTCAAAATCTATATATTCGTCCGTATTAAATTGATTATCAGCAGGATTGGCATTCCCGTTGCCGGAAAAATAAGAGCTACTGACGGGTGCTTCAAAAATATTATTTACGTAAGTAAATGGCAGGTCTGTTCCATTGGCTTTTAGGGAAACCACTTGCACCCCACTTGATGCCACATCCAATCCAGTAATCCTAAAATTAGTGCTATCCAAATAAGTATCCAAGCCATTTTGAGAAATGCGTACCGTCTGACAAGTAGGAGCAGCCAAAGCCGTAATAATCGCATCCGTAGGCGTAGTGCTCTGCACGTTTTGCACTGGAATACTAAAAGAATTATTAAATTTCTCTTCGATGGTGTAGGCCGTCGTACAGCTAGATGTATTACTCAACGTATCCGTAAAGTTATACTCAAAGTCCATACTTACAAGATAATCGTTGGTCAAATCAATCCCACATTTTGCTCTCACACCGATATAGGCAACATAAATCTCTCCGCCCGTAACACCTGTTAATAAAAACTCTGGGTCACTTACCGAATTATCAATATTTGCGATGGTTGTTCCCCCTCCATAGTGGGTTAGCTGAAAGCCCGCATATTCCATCCCACTAGGGAGATGCAGCGTCATCGCCATATTGGAGACATCCCCTGGATCATCCGTAAAAATCAATAATGCCAAGGTATCCGCAGCTCCACAAACCGCCAGGTCGTCAGTTTGGGCAAAATTGGGTACTCCCCGCATATCCACTACCTGCAAATCGGGACAGCTCTGGGCTGAAACCGAAAAAGACAGCCCCAAAAGGACTAATAAAAAAACAAAATTCTTCAGATGATTCATTATAAACAGTTTTTAAAACCAATACTATTTTGATTAGTAATTCTACTGTTATAACATATATAAGTTTCGATTATGTCTTTTTTTATCATCAAGACAACGAACAAAAAAAAACCTGCGTTTTCTTCTAAAATTCAGGAAACCAAGTGTCGCACCTACGGCGCTACTAGCTGCTTCGTTTATTAATCTTTCTACAAAGGCTACGCTCCTACGGAGCTACGCATAAAATGCCAGTACATTGCTACAAATTTTGCCCTAGATTATTTCTGGTTATGAGCTTCAATCCACAATAAGGCATCGTCATATCAATGGTTAGCTTAAATCACTACAAAAAGGTAAAATCTCCATAACGACGGGGCTTTTTAAGTGCCGAAAGTTGAGTAAAATAGTTTAGCTGCCCCTATTTTTAGACAGAAAATAGGCATTTTTGTGTATGTTGAAGCTATTTTTTTGAAGCGTAGCACCGCTACGCAATAAAAAAAATAGCAAAAATTAGCGAAAAAAGGGCATTTTATGGCAAAAATGTGCGGATACCTAAACAGTTACCTACAATAAAAGGTAACTGTTTAGGTGCTCCTATTTTTAGGCAGAAAATAGACATTTTTGTGT
>CAYTLX010000294.1:0-3404 GCA_964438645.1 uncultured Saprospiraceae bacterium
TAAAATCAACCGTTGGCTTTTCCTTTTTTCCAAATATAAAGTCAAAAAATCCCATATTTTTCTGTTTTTGTAGTATTGGGTGAAATATGAAGCCCAAAGCTATAAAAATATTCATTATTGACATGTGATATGGGTCACAAATTAAGATAAGACTACTTTTGTATCTTTGTGTCGATCAATAAACGACTCTTTTTCCGCAAGGAAAAAACTCAAAAAATAGAAAAATGGATTACGTACTACCATTAATTGTAGGTTTTTTAGCGGCCTTCGTCGGGTTACTGGCTCCTTCAATGCTTAATATGACGGCAGCACGCACAAGTATAGAGCGTGGGCGGTCTGCGGGTATTCAGTTTGCCGCAGGTGCTGCGAGCGTTGTGTTTATTCAGGCTTTTATTGCAGTATATTTTGCCAAATATTTGGTGGCTCATCCAGAAGTAATTACCCAGTTAAAAACGGCGGCCATTTTTGTGTTATTAGGATTGTCGGTTTTCTTTTTTATGCAAGCTAGAAAGAAATTTAAGGCAGAAGGGAAGCAAAAAAAAGGGAGTAGTTTTGTGACAGGATTGGGCATGTCTTCCTTGAATATGCTGGCGATTCCTTTTTATTTGGCCATGGCGACTCTTGCTGAAAGTAAAGGTTGGATGGATATCGTGCCACCGTATTCTATTATTTATGTGGTTGGAGCGGTATTGGGGGCATTTTCTTTGTTTTCAACGTATGCGGTATTTGCCGAAATTATAGCCGAACGAGCTGCTTTTATTGCCAAAAATATCAACTACATATTGAGTGGATTATTTGTGATTTTGGCTATTGCGACCGCTGTACAAGTTTTTGCTTAATCTAGATTTTGTCTTGTCTGAAACAAAAGCAAGCAAATAATAGGGTAAATAAAAAATATTTGCGTTCTTTGTCCCGTGTCTAAGCTTTGTTTGCGGATGAAAGTGCAAAAACAAGATGCAAAGAGCGTTGGATTTTTTTTAAAAAAACTTGGAATATTCTGAGTTTTAGTAGCATCAAAGAGTTATTCTATGATGTACTTACGTAAAAAGTAAAAGCATGAAAGCAGTTATTGCACCCATCCTTCATAATCTTGAGCGCGGATACGTTCTTTTGGACAACTTGACCAATGAGCAGTATGTAAATGCCAATATTGGGCCTTATAACTCGACAATTGGGCAGCATTTTAGGCATATCTTGGATATTTTTTCCTGTATTTTTAAGGGGCTAGACGATAAAAAAGTGGACTTAACGGCTCGTGATCGGAATGAATTGGCAGAAACGAATATCGGGGTAGCCAGAAATTACCTGGATGCTATTGTTCAAAAATTAAATGCCATCCAAGAGCTAGATACCGATATCCCTGTTGAAGTGGTGGATGATTTGGGTTTAGGCTTGGTTAAAGTGAATTATACTCTAGGAAGTGCTTTGTGTCAGGCGCATAGTCATGCCATCCATCATTTTGCTAGTTTGGGATATATGTTGCACCAATTGGGTGTGCAGATTCCAGACAAAAGATTTGGTTATAATCCGACAACCCCCGATGTTGTAAAATAGTTTCCATCAAGTTTCGGTGCAGTCTGCTACTTATTTTTGTACAATACTAATTAACTCCGAAAAATGATCAATGATAAAATCAGGTTGTTGTTCTATTAGGATTTTTTTGGAGCGATAGCCATAGGTTACCACACAGGTATGGGTACCTGCTGCTTTTCCCGCAAGGATATCATGGGTAGAATCTCCAATAAAAAGAGTTTCTTTCGGAGCAATTTTTAGTTCATTCAGGGCATATAAAATACCTTCTGGACTGGGCTTACTTGCGTAAAACTCAGGTCTAGCTCCTTGCACCAAGTCAAAATACTTTTTTAGCGCAAGCGTCTCAATAATACCGATAGTAAAACGATGTGGTTTGTTACTATAAATACCCTTTTGTAGGTGTCCCAAATGGCTTAGGGTTTCTTCGACTTGTGGATAAGGACGAGTTTTATCGACATAGTGCGCAGAATAATAGTCATAAAAAACCTTGTGAATCTCGTCTATATCCGCATCTACCCCAAAAGCATCTACTAAAAGGGGACGTATTCCGCCCCCAACCATTGCTGGAATTGCGGAGTATGGGATTTCTTTTTTTCCATATTTGCGGTAGGTATGGTTCATCGCATCACCGACATCATACATGGAGTTCACAATGGTGCCATCAAGGTCAAACAGGAGTAACTTCAAGGAGTGCATTTTAGTTGGATTTAGGTAAGGTGCAAATATATCACTCTATATGTCGCTATCTTAGTGATTTATGCCAATAATCTCGAAAATAAAGGAATTTTTGTAAGAAATTTAACACTTAAAGTGGTGAAAAGCAGGATGTAAGGCGCTATATTTGTCGCTGAAAATAAAAACTATGTCGATTAAAAATTTTAGAGCAGCGCTGCTGTCTTTTGTAATTGTTTGTTTGAGTGTGATTACGATGCATGCGCAAAGTGGAATTGTTCGCGGGAAAGTGTTCAATAAGGATACAGGAACGCCCATCGCTTATGGAAGTGTATTTGTGGATGATGGAGGGCTTGGGAGTATGACAGATGAAGAAGGATTCTTTAACATTGTTGACGTGCCAGACGGGTCACACATTCTATCTTTTTCATTTTTGGGTTACGATTCCTTAGGGCTTGAATTTACCATAAAATCGGGTCAGGTGTTAAATAGAACCTTATATGCCGTGCCATCAAGTATAGAGCTTGAAGGGGTGGTTGTATCGGGCAAAAAAGAAGTAAGAAAGAAAAAAGTATTGGTATCGACCATTAAGCTTTCGCAAAAACAGTTAAAAGCACTCCCTTCTACGGGTGGTGAAGCGGATATTGCTCAATATTTGCCCGTTTTGCCAGGGGTTATTTTTTCAGGTGACCAAGGTGGGCAGCTATACATTCGCGGCGGGTCTCCTGTTCAGAATATGATTTTGTTAGATGGAGTACCTATATATAATCCTTTTCACTCCATTGGTTTCTTTTCTGTATTTGAGACGGAGACGATTCAGTCTGTGGATGTCATGACCGGTGGATTTAATGCAGAATATGGTGGTCGCATCTCGGCGATTGTGGATATAAAAACTAGAGAAGGGAATCGGAAAAGACATAGCTTGACAGCTGGGATAAATCCTTTTGTCGGCAAGCTATTGTTAGAAGGACCAATCTCTAAGTTAAAGACCGATGCCAAAAGCGGAAGTATATCGTATATGCTGACCGCAAAGCATTCTATCATTGATCAAACTTCTAAACAATTGTACGACTATGTGCCTGGGGGAGAGATTCCTTTTAAATTTGATGATGTATATGGTAAGGTCTCGTTGATTGCTGCTTCGGGGAGTCAGTTTGATTTCTTTGGCTTTAATTTTAAGGACAGGGTCGCTTTTAATG
>CAYTLX010000295.1:0-3393 GCA_964438645.1 uncultured Saprospiraceae bacterium
TTAAAGCCAGTACCTGTGCCATTGGCGGTAATAATTTTATATATTGAATTTTTAGTGTTTTCCATTTTATTTGGTTTGGATTATATGATAAGCATCACACAATCAACTAGTTAAACAATTTAGAGAAAAAGCCTTTTTTCTTTTTAGGTGCTTTCGCTACTTGCTCCGTCACATTAGCTTCATAAAGCTGATAATAGACTTTCGTCAATTTTGGGGCTGCTTCATCAGGCTCCAAACTAGAAACTTCTTCCATCACATCTTCGATCGCTTTCTTGTAGCTCTCTTCCAAATTAAAATCATAAATCAACTTCAGCAAAGTAAATTGCAAGTAATAAGACAAGTTAAAATAACTCTCTTCCTTTTCATATTTTTGCACCTGCTCCAAGTTGCCTTTTAGTCTATCGGTAACAATCTGTGGCGAACTTCTCCACCTTAACGAAATAAACTGCTCCGCATGATAAGCGTTTTTCATGATTTCTTCCTTCGGCTTTGCAGAAAGCTTTTTCATAAAATTGACGCCCTTATCCACCCGAAATTGAAAGTCCAAATCACCATTAAATAGGTTACGAACATATTCGATCAAATCTGAACGCAACTTGCCATGAATGTAGGGCATATTAGACAGCTTCAACAAGGAGATGACCAAATTATCCCACTGAAAATTGGTCCATCGCTTTTCGATAAAAAACTGGGTATAGTTGTGATAATCTTCAAAGATGTCTGAAATTTGAGACCAAACTTCATCTTTCTCTTTTTCCGAAAGGGGCTTAATCTTCGGCTCCTTATAAAAGGTCGCTTTATATTTATCAATAAATTGATCGTCATAATCATCCGCATAGACACAGACTTCATGCAACAAATCATACACTTTATTGGGTTGACAAACCACCAATGACATCTCGTATTCAAACCATAGCTCTTCGCCACGCAAGACAATGCTCGCCAAACCCAAAGGGCTAAAGTTGACTTCTCCGACTCGTCTTAGCAACGCCACTTTATTCGTTTCGCTGGTAATTTTCAGAAAAGGCGCTTGTATTCTAAGCGTTTTATCGGTAATTTTTACTTGAATCTCTGCCGAACCTTGCATTTGGATGATTTCAACATCTCCAGTCAAATCCTTTCCTTTTAAAAGGGCGGGATTGATATAATTAAGCACTTCAAAGACGGATTTTTTAAATTCCTTCTCATCATAAGCATCAATGGCCGTTTCCCAGTGCGTTACATCAATCACTGGGTCTCCAATACTAGGAATAGGTCTTCGATACCTTGGGATTACATTTTCCATTTAAATATTTTTTATGTTCAAAATCTGCCATTTTCTTTACAGATTCAATAGGTTAAAGTGGGTCAATCAAAAGCTTTTAGGCTTTCAAATGTAAATATACTCCAATATTTGTATATCAGATAGCTATAATACGGATAACTATCAAATTTTATACCCTTTTGTAGGAATTATATCCAATTAGCTAATGATACAAAATTACCAAAATAGAATTGCCCATCCTAATATTTTTGATATCTGCCAACACCCGATTGGCAACTGCTCCAAGAATACAAAAATAGACCTGTGTAAGTTCCACTACTTGTAAGTTTTATAGGTGCCCCTGTTTTTAGCCAGAAAATAAGCATTTTATGGCAAAAATTGCCTTGTCTAAACAGTTCTCACTATTCTAGGTTTAGCACTAATTTGGTCAATTCTCCAGCATCCATGATGCCGTCTGAGTTTCTATCAATCAAAATAACCAAATAGACCGTAGAAATAGGTGCATCATGGATTTCGTAGCGAGTATCATTGAAATAGAATTTTGGGATATGAAATTCAAAAAATAAATTATCCCCTTCTTTTTTGAGCAGTTTTAATCGACGATCCTGCTCATTTTTATAATACAAATAATGATGTCCATAGTCATTGAGAAACAGAGCATCATATCCTTCGCTCGTTCCTGCGAGCCCCGTAGCTGGTCCAAAATTAGCTAATACTTCCTTGGGCATCCCGACAGAAACCTTGTCAAAAGCGGATCGGTCTCTGAGTGCAGCAATTTGGACTGCATGGGGTGCGTCTTCGGTATATCGCTGACCATAAAATCTCAAAGAAAATGGGGCTTTCGCAATGGTTTTTTGGTCATTGGGCTGGATTTTTATCGTTTTTCCATTTTGCAAAAGAAAAACGTCAGAAATATTTGGTTTAGAGGCAATCTGCTTAGTCCCAGTACAAGAAGCCCAAAGGATACCTGCAATAAAGAAAAGATACATTTTGTTCATTTTTTTATTTTTTAAATCATGCCGAAAAGACAAGTTATTATAACAGCGACATACCCTTGAACTAAAACCTAAGTTAGTGCTTTAAGGCAATCCCATGCTTTCCAGCCCATGCTTTCATATCTCCTTTATTAATCGCTGCGGCCATTAAATCAGGGAATATTTAGGGCCGCTTTCACCGACGCTGTTTCTACCTGCTCTTCTGAAAATTGATTCATTTAATCTGTTAGCGCTTTGATGTTTAAACGTGATTAATTTTCCTTTGGTTGCTATAATCCCAAGGACAAAACAAACAAATTTTTGCAATAATAAATGTTTTGCACAAATTGCTTTATTTTCTAAATACTCCTTCAAACCATAAAACAGTCATAATACCTAAAAAATAAGCGACCAAATCTTCCCAAGCAAAAGATGTTCCAATAAGAATTCTCGCTACCTTAATATGTCCGAGTCCAAGCAAATCTACAAGCTTAAAATATTGCAAAATCTCAAGTACAAAAGAAAAAATCAAAACGGAGTAAGCGACGATTTTTACAGGTGCATCCCACCAGGTTTTCAGGGCAGTGTAAAGCAGTATAACAACCAAATAATCACCTACATACGGGCGAACAAATCGATCCTTCACATAAAAACCAATAAATAATTCTATTCCTAAAAGGGCTAACGAAGCATATAGATACTTCCTATTAAATACAAAATTATTCTTCTTGGTTTCTTTCATTTCTTGTAACTGTTTAGCCATTTCTCCAACAACTACTACATAACTCTATTACAGCCAAAAAATTGGCTGCACAACAAACAAAAAGGCTAATTCACTGAATAACAGCAAATTAGCCCACACACTAATAGAGACATTACCAAATCAAAGGCGCTGTGTCCTGCCACAGGACCCACCGATTGGTTTCTTTTGCATTCATGTCTGTCACGAGGGTTTCATCCCTTTCGGCAACGGTCAAATCAAGTTTAACGACATAGCCAGAATAGGTACCGACTACTAAATATTTTTTGTCAGCCGAATAGTCCATGCTCATAATTGTACCGCCCAAATGCAGGTAGGCTTTGTCATTAGGATTCTTAGGATTGACGTACCAAATATAGCCATTGTTTGCTCCCAACAAATAACCATCCTTATAA
>CAYTLX010000296.1:0-3390 GCA_964438645.1 uncultured Saprospiraceae bacterium
AGATAATGAAGACTAAGAAAAATATATTGTTTGGGCTTTACGATGATGAGCAAGATTTGCTTAAAGCGGTAAAGGTTTCTAATGAGCGTGGATTAAAGATAATGGACGTATATTCTCCATTTCCGATTCATGGATTAGACCCATTATTGGGCTTGAAGGAGTCTCGCTTGCACATTGCAGGATTTATTTTTGGTACTTTAGGTGCCTTAACAGGGTTCTTGTTTTTGTCATGGATTTTTAAGATTGACTGGCCCAACGTATTTGGGGGAAAGCCATATTGGCCGATACCTGCATTTATCCCAGTGACCTTTGAGTTAACGGTTTTGTTTTCAGGGGTGGGGATGGTCATCACTTACTTTATCGTAAATGGCTTGAGTATGAAGCCAGAGACAGAAGTCTTACACGATCGAATATCTGACGATAAATTTTGTTTGGCTTTTGATGTGACGGGTTCTGCATCTGAAAATGCAAATGCCTTTGAGAGCCTTTTGAATGAGACAGGTGCTACTTACGTAGAAACCAAGGAAATGTCTGACCTTTAAAATTAACCTTTGCCGCAAGGCATAAATCATATTGGAATGAAATTATTTTCAACCCTACTATTAGCTGCGCTATTTTCAACGGTTTTTATGACTAGTTGTGGACATGCAGGAAAGAATAAAACAGGCAAGGAGTATATGCCTGACATGGTGGTCTCCGTTGCCTATGATGCCAATAAATATGTGGACTATGGTCGTAATAATTGGGATGAGGAGAGTGTCAAGACTCGTAAAGAGTTGGCGATGCACAATCTGCCTGTAGCCCATACGATTCCACGTGGATATGCTGGTGGAGCTAGCTCGATGAAGGCGGTTCATGGGCGGGATAAATTAAACAGTATCGCTACTCCCGTTAATGGTTATGTTCCTTTTTATTATGGGGATTCTCCTGAAGAAAGAGATCGTGCGATAGCGGAGATTCAATCTAATCCCTTTCCTATTTCGGATAAGGCTTTAGCGACAGGAAAAAAGTTGTTTAATATTAACTGTGCTATTTGTCACGGTAAAAAAGCAGATGGTAATGGGTACTTGGCTAGAGATGATAGCCCTTATCCTGCTGCTCCTGCAAACTTGATGCAAGATCGATTTATTGACCAAAATAATGGTTTATATTATTATACCATTATGAAAGGACGTAACCTTATGGGTTATTTCTATGATAAGTTGTCTTATGAAGAGCGTTGGGATGTGATACACTACATTCGTTCGATGCAAGCAAAAAAACGTGGGGTCAAATACACGGCTTCTTTTCCTTCTACTGAAGGAGAGTAAGTGATTTAGAGAAACAAAATCTTAAATGAAAAAATAAGCGTTCGATGAACCAATTTACATTTGAAGGAAAAACAAAGACGATGCTACTTGGTGGTATTGTGTTGGGTGTGGTGAGTATGCTACTATCCTATTTTATGGGTGGCGAATTGGCTGGTGCTCGTTTTTGGAGCAACTTCCTACACAACTCCATATTCTTTTTGGGCATTGCCTTTATGGCGATGTTTGCCATGTCGGTATGGATTACTGCTTGGTCAGGCTGGTTTGTGATGGGCAAAAGAGTCTTTGAAGCTATCTCCATGTTTACGGGGGTAGGGTTACTATTGATGCTCATTATTGCGATTGGCAACTATGCTGGCTTTCATCATCTATATCATTGGAATGATCTCGAAGCGGTGGCACATGACAAGGTCTTGCAGGGTAAGTCTCCCTTCTTAAATCGTAATTCCTACATGATTTTTACGGTTTTATTTGGGGCTATGTGGTGGTGGATGACCATGAAAATTAGAAAAGAATCGGTTGATGAAGATAAAAATGGCGGTTTTGGCGATTTCAAACACATGTTTAGTCAGCGTACTTGGGCTGCAGCTTTCTTAGCGATATCTGGTTATACTAGCGCCATTGTAATTTGGTTATGGTTGATGTCCGTGGATGCACACTGGTATAGTACGCTTTATGCTTGGTATGTCGGAGCGAGTTGGTGGGTGACGATGATTGCCTTTTCTATCCTGATTATTATTTATCTAAAATCTAAAGGTGGCTTACCAAATCTAAACGAAGACGTAATCCATGATTTAGGAAAATTCCTTTTCGGTTTTAGTATCTTCTGGACTTATCTTTGGTTCTCGCAGTATATGTTGATTTGGTATGGTAATGTTGGAGAAGAAACCTCTTACTTTTGGACGAGAGCTCATGGATATAAATTTTTATTTAGGCTGATTTTAGTCCTAAACTTCCCATTGCCTTTCTTGGTCTTAATGAAAAACTCTAACAAAAGAAAAATGGGTACTTTGATATTCACTTCTATTGTGGTGATTATTGGTCATTGGTTAGATTTCTTTTTGATGGTTAAGCCGGGTGTTCGTCAGACCGCAGAGCATCTTTTGCATGCTAGTGGCGAACATGAAGCGGCTGGGCATGAAGCCGCTCATGAAGTGGTTGAACATACCATACCGTTTTTATCAGGGTTTTCATTGCCAGGTTTTTTAGAAATAGGCACTTTTATTGGCTTCTTAAGTTTGTTCCTTTATGTTGTTTTTGCTTCTTTGGCAAAAGCAGACTTGGAGCCTTCTCATGATCCATTTATTGAAGAAGCTAAACATCATCACGTGTAAAAGACGGTAAAAAAAATATATGACCGCTCTGACTATTTGTCGGGGCGGTTTTTTTTGTTATCGATGCTCAAAGGATTGATAGTTTTGGTTAGGAACACCCACAAAATAAATGTATTTTTCCCCAGTCTTTTCTTCATTGTTGACCATCCACAGTAATAGCTTGGAAGTGACTAAAACGACCCAAGTGCCTAATTTTTCGTATCTTTGTTATTAAATAGCGTCCAAAATGAAGAAACTACCCATTGGGATACAGACATTTAGCAAAATAATCGAAGGCAATAGAGTGTATGTCGATAAAACTCAAATGGCTTTTGATTTAATCCAAAATGGGGAGTACTACTTTCTATCTCGTCCCCGTCGTTTTGGCAAAAGCCTATTTCTTGATACACTAAAAGAAATTTTTGAAGGCAATAATAAAGCGCTTTTTAAAGGATTATATATCTATGATAAATGGGATTGGGATGACAAGTATCCTGTGCTAAGGGTGAGTCTTGGGGCTGGCGTAAACAAAGATCTTGACCAATTAAACCATCATTTGCGATGGATTCTTAAGGATGTTGAAGATGACTTAGGTTTTCAAAGTGACTTTGACAATCCTGTGGAGTGCTTTAAAGATTTAATTAAAAGAGCCTACCGAAAAAATAACAAAAAAGTAGTCATCTTAATCGACGAATACGACAAGCCCATCCTAGACAATATCACCGACAGCGATGTTGCCCGAAAGATGCGGGATGAAATGAAGAATTTCT
>CAYTLX010000297.1:0-3390 GCA_964438645.1 uncultured Saprospiraceae bacterium
GAGTATTCCCGCAAGGTTGAGCCAAAAACCTGATTTGGCCAAGTCGAGCATGGTCAGTCGCTTCGTGCCAAATACAATGGCATTGGGTGGAGTCGCTACGGGTAACATAAAGGCCAATGAGCCCGCAATGGTCGCAGGAAGCATAAATAATAAGGGATTGATTTCTGTACTAATCGCTAAACCTGCGAGTATCGGCAAAAAGGCTTCTACGGTCGCAGTATTCGAAGTGACTTCCGTCAAAAAAGTGACCACCGTCGCAATAATCAAAATGATAAGGATAGGATGTAGTGCGCCAATCCAAGACAATTGCTCCCCAAACCAAGTGGATAGTCCAGATTCTTTAAAGCCACTAGCCAAGGCAAATCCACCGCCAAACAATAGAATAATTTCCCAAGGTATATCTTCGGCGGTTTTCCAATCCATGATAAATTCGCCTTTCTTTTCCTTTGAAGGGATTAGAAATAGTATCGTAGCTACAAAAATAGCCACTGTGCCATCATTCAAAAACTTAGGGTGGGCAAATAGATTGCTCCAGCCAGGAATCGTCAAAAACCCAATGTTGATATTAGACCGAAAAAACCAAAGTAGGGCTAAGCTGATAAAGGCAAATAGTAAAACTTTTTCTTCATACTTCATGGAGCCTAATGCCTTGATTTGGTCGGTGATTTGATGCTTGTCGAGTTGTATATTATCCTTATCCTTGCGGACAAAAACAAAATACAAATAACCAAAAGCGACCGAAAACATAATCACAGAAATTGGAAAGGCATAAAAAAACCAGGTCGAAAAGGATATTTCTGGAGCATCAGGAAAGTAAATGTTGAATATTCGTGCAAACGATAAATTAGGCGGTGTGCCCACCAACGTCGCTAGCCCGCCCACCGATGCTCCATAGGCAATTGATAACAAAAGTCCCGTAGCAAAATGCTTGACTTTGGCGGGGCTGTTTTTTTCTTCTAGCTCCACAATGATGGACAATAATATCGGCACCATCATCATGGCGGTAGCCGTATTGGAGATCCACATCGACAAAAAAGCGGTCGCAAACATAAATCCAAATAAAATCCGTGCGGGCCCCGTCCCAATCAAATTTAATATCCACAAAGCCATGCGTTTATGTAAATTCCATTTTTGGAGCGCAAGCGCCACCAAAAAACCACCAATAAACAAGAAAATGACATGGTTAAAATAGGTGCTGGATACCGCTTTGCCATTCATGATGCCAAATACGGGGAATAAGATAATCGGCAACATGGATGTTACGGCTAAAGGCACGATTTCGGATACCCACCAAAGTGCCATCAACACCGCAACAGCCAGCGTGTAAGTGACCGCAGGATTCTTGGGGTCAAGATGGGCGAATAGTGCAATGCTAGCGGCTATAACGGGCGCTAAAAGAAAGACGATGTATCGCAAAGACCAGCTTTTATTTAGATTTAAGAAGTTTTTTTTGCTTGACATTGGTCTAGATTATTCTTTGGTGCAAGTTATAAAAAAAAAGTTTATTTTTATCCATCGTTCTTATTGTTTATGCAAATTTAAAAATAATGCGCATTACCACTTTGTTGCTCGTTTGGATTTATGGCGCAAGCCTGCTTGCCCAATCTCTCTATTTTCCACCCATTACGGGTGACGAATGGGCAACCATCGCACCAGAAGATATTTCGTGGTGTTCAGATTCTATTCAACCACTCTATGATTTTTTGGAAGCAGAAGAGACGAAGGCGTTTATTGTTTTGAAAGATGGGCGAATTGTCATGGAGAAATATTTTGGTACTTTTAATAAAACTAAACAGTGGTACTGGGCTTCGGCAGGCAAAAGTTTGACTTCTTTTTTGATCGGAATGGCACAACAGGAAGGCAGCTTATCCATTGAAGATCAGACGAATATGTATTTGGGACAAGGCTGGACTTCCTGTGCTCCCCTTGCGGAAAATCAACGCACCATTCGAAATCAATTGACGATGACTACGGGGTTTAATGATGCTTTTCCTAATTTTGATTGCTTACAGCCGTCTTGTCTGAATTGTATTGCGGAAGCTGGGGAGCGCTGGGCTTATCACAATTCGCCTTATACTTTACTGGACTCGGTCTTGTTTTATAGTGCGGGACAAAGTGCATCAGATTTTTTTCAAAATCACTTGCCAAGTCTAACGGGAATGACAGGAACTTATCAAAAAGTCGGAAACAACCATGTCTTTTTTAGCAAGGCTCGAACCATGGCTAGATTTGGGCTACTCATGCTGAATCAAGGAAAATGGAATCAAACTACAGTGATGACGGATATGGATTATTACCACGATATGATTCATTCATCCCAGTCCTTCAATCCTTCGTATGGATATTTATGGTGGCTCAATGGGCAAGATGCCTATATGTTGCCCCAATCGCAAACCATTTTTACGGGCTCCATGATGCCCAACGCTCCAAGTGATATGTTTATGGCATTGGGCAAAAATGGACAATTGTTGAATGTGGTGCCTTCAGAAAATCTAGTTGTCGTCAGGATGGGCAAATCTGCCAATTCCTTTTTAGTGGAGCATGAATTTAATAATCAAATCTGGGCATACCTGAATGCCATACGTTGCCAGATGGTAGTCAATAAAAATATTGAGCCTAAGATGGATATTCGGCTTGCGCCAAATCCTGCCCGGGATGTAATTGTGATAAACGCTGAAAAAGGAATTATCCATGTTAACATATTAAGCAGTTATGGGCAAGTCTTTTTTGCGAAAGCGTATCCTTCCATCAATAATTTAGAAGTAGATGTTAGTGGATTTCCTCAAGGTATATATCTTATACAAGTGGTGACTGATGGCAAAATGACGGAAAAAAAAGTACTAATCGCCAAGTGAATCTGTCCAAATCCGTATGTAGAATTTAAGCCAAACTTGGATTAGCTAGGGTTTTGTTTTTAGCGTTATTTGTCCTGTTCTAATTCCCTTTAGAATTGAACCATTTATCTGAAAATCGGTTAGATTAAGGCGAAAGGGGCTGGGTGGTAAAACCTTGAAATTGAACCATCTAACAGCTTGGTAGCCCCAAAAAAAGGAAAGCGATAGCAAAATGAATGGTGTACCATTACTCTCCTTTTTTAAGGGAGATTTAGCGGGTTTCAAATAAATAAGAACACCATTCATTTTGCGGTATTTATTGGAAGGTAAAAGGGTAAAGGGGGCTTGGAGCTAAACTCTTCAACCAAAGCCAAAATAAAAACAAGGTGGAAGCCGCCGCAGGCAATGGATTGTGAAATTTATTTCACGCCTGCGAGTATCGGCAAAAAGGCTTCTGCGGTCGCAGTATTAGAAGTGACTTCCGTCAAAAATGTGACTACGGTCGCAATAATCAAAATGATAAGGATAGGATGTAGTGCGCCAATCCAAGACAATT
>CAYTLX010000298.1:0-3366 GCA_964438645.1 uncultured Saprospiraceae bacterium
CCCGTAACCGATCAATTTAAAGTTTCCCGAGAGAAATTATCGTATATCGTGGATGCCACGGCGGCGCCTGTTTCGGCGATTGCCTTTGTGACCACATGGATTGGGGCGGAATTGGGCTATATTGATTCTGGTTTGAGTGGCTTAGAGCATTTTTATTCAGATTTGACGCCTTATGCTGTTTTTCTAGCTTCCTTAAAATATTCGTTTTACCCTATTTTTACCTTGGTTTTTATGCTGATGCTGATACGAAGCAAGCGAGATTATGGGCCGATGTATCATGCCGAAAAAAGAGCTCGTGCGACAGGTGCTGTCTCCGCCGTTAGTGATATCGATGTCAATACAGAAGACATGGAAGATTTGAATCCGATCGACGGCGCCCCGCTAAAATGGTATAATGCGGCGCTCCCTGTTATTACCGTAGTTGTGGTAACTTTGTTTGGGCTAATTCATACTGGAATGGAGTCTGCGGCTAGTGACCTTGCGGCAAAAGGCGTCTCTCTTCCGACGGGGAGCTGGGGTGAAATATGGAGAAATCTTGGCTTATTAAGTGCCGACCCCAATGGTGGCACGGTGATGAAAGTAGGCAAAATAATTGGCAGTGCCGATTCTTATGTCGCCTTATTGTGGGCGTCTGCAAGTGGTATTTTTGTTGCTGCGGCATTGACTATTGGTGGACGCATCATGGGGATTAAACGCACCATGGATACCTTATTGACAGGGTTTAAAGCGATCATGCCTGCCTTGGTTATTTTGACCTTAGCTTGGGCATTAGCGATGACAACCAAAGAATTACACACTGCCGATTTCTTAACAGAAATGATGCGTGGCAGCATCTCGCCTTATCTAGTACCCGGTATTATCTTTGTATTGGCTGCGGCCATCTCCTTTTCGACGGGCTCATCATGGAGTACGATGGCCATTTTATACCCTATTGCTATACCTACGACTTGGGCGGTCAGTCACTCGGCAGGCCTACCCGAAGATGTCAGTTTGGAGATATTATTTAATGTAGTGGCGACCGTATTGGCGGCATCAGTTGTAGGGGATCATTGTTCACCGATATCAGATACTACGATATTGAGTTCTTTAGCGACGAAGTGTAATCACATCGACCATGTACGGACTCAGATGCCTTATGCATTGACCGTGGGAGCGGTTAGTTTGGTCGCATGCACCTTAGCTGCTTATTTGGGTGGTGGAGCCTTGGTATCAGGGCTATTGTTTTTAGGTGGCTTTGTAATGATGTACTTAATTATTAAGTTTTTTGGGAAGCGGACGGATGCTGAAGCATCATAGACCTAATTTTAACTGCACAAAACCCAAAAGACTATAATTTATACCAAATTTAACTCATTTTGTTTTTTGAAGCGTAGCATCGCTACGTGTTAAAAAACTGGCGTAAAAAGGGCATTTTATGGCAAAAATTAATGGGTATCTAAATACATCATTTAAACTCCTGATAGATTCGGTTCATATATTGATTATGAACGACAATACTATCATAGAAAGCTCTTTTTGAAGGGGAGATTTGGGAGAGAATATCGTTTAATTGCTTAGGGTCTTTCGACAAATCATAAAAATGTAATCCCGTATCCCCATGAAAAATATAGGATTCATTCTTTTTGTAAATACCAAAACCTTCGGTGTCCCATGTGCGGGTGTCATTGGTACTAAGACAAATAATAGCTCGATTGTCATCAAAAGTATCGAGCAAGCTTGTCCCCGAATAGTGATAAGCCGAATCCAAAGAATTGGGAAATAAAATATCAAATACAGTGGGTGCAATATCAATATTAGAAACCATTTTGGGTTTATTTTTGTGCAAGCGAGCAAACTTTTCGGGATGCTTATCTATCCATGCTTTCGGAAACCTAAACATCATCGGCACGTCTAACGCTTCGCGAAAATAAGAACTCAGTCTCGAACGACGCTTTACCGTATAGATGCCATGATCTGCTGTAAAGACAAAAATGGTATGATCCATTTCGTTGCGTTTTTTCACCATATCCACTAGACCTTTTACAATTCGGTCTGTGATATAGAGCGCCCTACCGTATCGGGTATCTATCCCATGAAAATCCTTGATATATGGCGAACTAGCTTGATGCGGAGAGTGAGTGGCGTTGGTGTTATAGAAAAGAAAAAATGGCTCTTTATCTTTAGTAAACACCTTTTGTAGAGAGTCCACTACAGTTAAATCATCTGCGCCAATATCATTGACCAAAGGCAAACCCAATACTTTAGGGTGATAAAATAAATCTAAAAAGTCATCCCCAACAAAAGATTCCATGTCTTTCCAAGATTGATTTTGCGATGTTGCATAATACGTCTTTAGACCTTTAGCTTTCGCAAAATCCCAAAGGAATGGGGTGGTGATTAATTTGCCGTAAGGCTCTTCGGGACCTACACCTGTATAGATCGAAGGCATGCTTACATCCGTGGCTCCTGAGACCGAAATAGAATTATCCATGAGCACAAACTCCGAAGAATCTCCTTTTATCCAGGATTTCATAAAGGGTGTGTAATTGTTGTCAAAGCCCAAGAATGACAGCGGTTCTCGGCTGAAGGATTCAAAAACAACGACCACCAAATTCCATTTTTCTTCAGGATCTTTGGCTAATGAAGAATCAATGGAAGTGACAAAATGACTCAGCGGTTTAGCATCTTTTGGGTTATTGCTAAAACCCTGACGAATCGAATAAAAATTATGGATATCCATCGGATAAAAGGGCGCACTAAAGAAGGAAAATGTGTTATTTAGCCATACTAAACAAATCAAAATAAGTCCAACTGCGATGCCCAAAAGAGTCCATTTCTTTCTCTTCTCCTTTTGTATTCGGGGCTTAAATATCAAGGTAAGCACTACGGCTAGACCAACTATTGCCCCCATATAAATCACATTTGTGGTAATTTGGTCAAAATAACTCCAAAAATAGACGGGCTGCTCCTTTAGCAACAAAATAACAGCCGTTGATAAAAACTCCTTGTATTCAAAATAAAATAAATAGGAGGAAATACTTAACAAAACTATTAAAAACGAAAAAACAAATGTCCCTATCCACGAAAAAACATTGGGCAAAATACTAAGCAAATGCCCTATGCCCATCCAAAATAAGATAGACACAACTGTCAACTGTAAATATAAAAACTTGTCAAGTGGGTGCAGCGAGTGACCTTGACTGTACAGCCAAAGGCTATACGCCGATAACCCAATCCCAATAAAAGACCATTTATTAAATATTGTCCTAAAAATTTCCTTACTAGTCATTATTTTTTGGGCAAAGGTAATAAAAATATTTCCTTTAGTTCTAAACTTTTGGAAAGTGAAACTATAAACTTCACCAAGACAGATTCACATCGCCCATT
>CAYTLX010000299.1:0-3348 GCA_964438645.1 uncultured Saprospiraceae bacterium
CTGCCACGCCTCCAACTTCTTCCTTGATTAAGGCAAAATTTGAAGGTATTTGAATAAAAAGAAATCCCTTCCCATAGTCTTCAAATTTCACCTTACTCTGCGTCAAAAGTCTTCACCGTGACCCGCTACGCCTACGTATTTACACCGCAAACCTACTTAACTATGGGCTAAGCTACCCTACGGGCTACGGGGTTTTAGGTACATTTTTTTCAAACTTCGCTTCAGGCAATAGCTTCTATTTTAAGCAACTCAGCCAAAAACATAACTTGCATTAAATAGAAAAAAGCCTGTATTCATTGGGTTTCTTTCTCTTTTCCTGCAAAAAAATGACCGAACCATCGTAATAACAAAGATTAGCTTAAATCGCTACAAAAGGTTATATCTCAATAACGACGGGGCTTTTTAAGTGCCGAAAGTTGATCTACTGATTTACGGATTATTGGTTTTGTAGGTTCCACTTGCGGATCGGTCAGCCGAAAAACAAACCCATAAGAACGACTTTTTCCCTACCTTTGCAGCATGTCAAAAATAATCAAAGATCAGGAGGAAATATTAAGAAAATTGGGTATCGAAAAGCTCAATCCGATGCAAGAAGAAGCCAAGTTAGCGATTCCTTCGGTGGATGAAGTGATTTTGTTATCCCCTACAGGAACGGGTAAAACATTGGCATTTTTGCTGCCTATTATTGCGGAGTTAGACCCAAATTGTGATGAAGTACAGGCCATCGTTTTAGTGCCTTCTCGAGAATTAGCCATTCAGATTTGGCAGGTCACCAAGGATATGGGGACAGGCTATAAAACGAATGCCGCTTATGGTGGGCGACCTATTTCAAAAGATAAAAAAGAATTGAAGCATCCACCAGCGATACTCATCGGTACGCCTGGACGAGTTGCCGATCATCTTCGTAGGGAGACCTTTTCAGTGGATGAAGTCAAAATTTTGGTTTTGGATGAGTTTGATAAGTCATTGGAAGTAGGCTTTGAAAAGGAGATGATGGAAATTGTGGAAGCCCTGCCCATCGTCGATAAAAAGATATTGACTTCTGCCACTAATGATACGCAAATACCTGATTTTGTGGATGTTAGGAAACCTACGGTGATAGACTACTCCAAGACTAAGATTGCTCAATTGACCGTAAAAACCATCATTTCGCCATCGAAAGATAAATTGGAGACCTTGGAAAAAACCTTGTGCCATTTGGGCAACCAACCTGGGATTATTTTTTGTAATTTCAAGGACAGTATCCAGCGGGTGAGCGATTATTTGTATGACCATGGGATTCAGCATGGTTGTTTTTATGGGGGCATGGAGCAGGTAGAGCGAGAAGAAGCCTTGGTGAAATTTAGAAATGGGACGCATCAATTATTAGTCGCAACGGATTTGGCGGCTAGGGGCATTGATGTACCCGAAATAAAATTTATTATCCATTATCACCTTCCTATGCGGAGTGCCGAATTTACGCATCGCAATGGACGAACCGCACGGATGAATGCCGAAGGTACCGCCTATGTCCTAAAATGGGAGAAAGAAGTTTTGCCAGAGTTTATTCAGTCCAGTATGATTGAAGATGTTTATGATGCACGTATTCCAGCGCACTCGGATTGGGAGACGATTCGTATTTCGGGTGGGCGTCGGGATAAAATATCCAAGGGCGACATCGCAGGGCTTTGCTTCAAGCAAGGTGGATTAGAAAAAGATCAATTAGGTATTATAGAACTCAAGCAAGATTGTGCCTACCTTGCGGTAAAATCAGAGATAGCCGATCGCTTGGTGGCCAAAATTGACGGGATGCGCTTGAAAAAGGCGAAGTTGAAAGCTTGGGGAGTGTAACTCAAGTTGCGGTATAGCGGCATAAGGGTAAAACGACAACGCATCTTTCCTTAAATCTTTACAAATTTTCGCGCAAGCACCTTGTCCCCCAAGCGAATAGCCACGATATAAGTGGCTGCTGGTAAGGAAGACGTATTTATTTTTACATGTCCATGATTTGGTTGTGTAGGTAGCTTCCATTGCTTGCCGTCGATGGTGTAAATAGTAATTGATGCATTCGTGAAATCAATATCCGTAGATTGGATATTCAGGTAGTTTTGGGTAGGATTGGGTGAAATGAATACTTCCGCATTTTCAAGGTTGCCATCATGATTTTGCGAAAATTTGTCATCTTTAAATTGTAGAAAAAAAATACTTCGTTGTTCATACCCATATGTCTCTAGTGAATTTGTGGTGTTAAATGTATCGAGTTTGGCGTAGGGAATACACGATAAAATTATACTGTTGTCAGTTGAAAAACTTATTGTCGGCTCACAATCCCACCATTTTTCAGCACCATAGTCTGTATTATTGGTATTCTGGTGAATTCGGTAAGTTTTTATTAGACTATCTGCTATGCTGTACTTAGAAATTGTTAGGACTTTATGCTGCATCAAGCTTCTAATGAAATAGGTATACGATGCAGGATATTGACTAAAATGAGAAGAATCAACTTTAGTGCCAGTAATATATAAATTGCTTTCGTCATCATATACGACTTGCGTCAAAAATTGATAATTAGCATCCATTCTTTCAGCTTTAAGGATTTGGCCAAAATGGTCTAGATCTAGGTGGAAAAAATTGGTTTGATTGCAAGAATCGGACGTAAGCAAAATGTTATCAAATTGAATTTGATCCATATAAGCTCCTATGATGGATATTTGCCCCTTGGGGCTGACCGCAATGTCAATAGGAATAGAAAAGTCAGGACTGATAAATTCTTTTTCCCAAAGTGTTTGTCCAGAAGCTTGATGAATGGTAATGAGTTTAAAGCGATGCCTAGAGCCAGTACATTCGTTTAATCTTTGGGTTTCTTTAACCCGTTGGAGAAGGCAAACAAAATTTTGACCAACGGCGAAGGGGCTGCTCTTGTTATCAATGGGCCAAATGGTTGGAAGGGGATAGTTTTTAGCCCATATTACTTCTCCAGTATTCGAGAGCTTTATCAAAAAGGTAGCAATATTTCGCTCAGAATGAACAGTGTGTTGGTCAAATTGCGCCATTTTGCCTGAATATTTGCCTATAATGAAAATTTGATTGTCTTTGGAGACGGCGATATGGTCAAGAGCTCCATTGAGCCCGATGTCGAATTGTTTGCTCCACTTAATTTGATTGTTATCATCAAAAACAGTGATTAGTAAGTTGCCATTTTGTGCAGAAAAATTTTCGCCACTGATTTCGGCATTGGTTTGGAGTATTGTCGCTGTGATGAGCTCATCGTTGGAGTTGACAGCGATGGCGGGCGGAAGTTTTTTATTGTTAGGCATTTGGATGGAAGAGATGTATTCACCTTTCGGAGAAAATTTGATGATTTTGTTG
>CAYTLX010000300.1:0-3326 GCA_964438645.1 uncultured Saprospiraceae bacterium
CGGGGGAAAGTCTGTTTATTTTGGTTGATATGTAAGATTTTGATTCTTTGCATTCATTTGAACATTTGGACATTTGAACAATTGCGCACTTGAACATTTATTGAAAGGTCAAAGGCAAAAGGAGAAGGAAAAAGAAACCCTACTACCTATTCACCAAAACATAATTGCTCCCCAAGTCCAAATATCTCCCTTGTGGGAAAAAATCCAAAAATCGAGCAAAAAGCTGCTCAAAATCCGTTGGGTCTGACTTCATGTAGTTAAAAAGTAAGAGTCCATTTTGCGAAAGCGAATGAGAGAGCTGCAGCAAAAAATCATTTTCTTTTGCGAAAGCAGGCACTACGCCACCATGAAAAATATCCACACAAATAAAATCAAATGGTTGTCGATTGCGATCCATAAATACCATCGCATCTACATGAAGTAATCCGACAGGAGACTTTAGCCTAGGCGTGGAGTATTTTTGCGCAAGCAAGATGATGGTGTTGTCATATTCAACACCTGTATAATGATAGGTGCAGTGATAGTTTTTTTCTAGGATATACGGGATGCTGCCCAGTCCAAAGCCAAGAATCAACGCTTTAGAGTCATTATCAGGCAAATCAACTTTTGCGAAAGCTTGCTGAAAAACATGATACAAATCGTCGTAAGAATATATAGCATCTTCGACTTGTAGCCGCAAGCGTCCTTTGGAAAGATGCAACTCTAATGGCTTGCCTTCCACTTCTTTGCCTTTAAAGAGCAATGCGGGCCACAGATAGGTCCAGATTTTTTCTAGCTTGGTAAAACTCATGCTCCTTTATAAGATTTTCTTCGAGCTTTAGTTAGCCGAAAAACATGCTCAAAAATACTATGATCTGCTTTGGTCAGCTCAATATTGCGTCGGGCAAAGACCCGTGTAGCAGTCTCAATGGCTCTAGGTAGTTCATAGACGGTAGGGTGTTTGCTCACCAACCAAGAAAAGGAAGGGATGAATTTTGGCGGAAATTTATCAGTGGCAATATTAGCATGTACGCCCACGACGGTACCCGTATTAAACATGGAATTAATGCTGCATTTACTGTGGTCGCCCATGATTAATCCATGAAAAATAAGTCCAGTTTGCACAAAATCATTTTGGGCATAGTCCCAGACTTTGATGGGGGAGTAGTTGTTTTTTAGGTTAGAGTTGCTGCTTCCAGCGCCAAAGTTACACCATTCGCCGATGACACTATTGCCTAGGTATCCGTCGTGTCCTTTATTGGAATAAGCAAAGAATACACAGTTGGAGACTTCTCCACCTACTTTTGACCAAGGGCCGATGGTCGTACCTTTGTAGATTTTTGCGCCCATTTTTGCGACAGCGCTTTCGCAAAAAGCGACGGGGCCCCGAAGGACGCTGCCTTCCATGATTAAAGCGTTTTTGCCGATGTAAGCAGGTCCGTCGGTCGTATTGATGGAGGATGCGAGTACTTCGGCGCCTTCTTCAATAAAAACGGGATAGTTGCCAATGAGTCTAGTTTCTTTTGGTAGGATTTGGGATTTACGGTCTCGGGTGATGAGTGTGAAGTCGGCTATAATCTGCTCTTCGTTTTGTAAGAAAATATCCGCGGGTTTTTGGATGGATGCTAGCGTATCTATTTCAATGATTTTCAAGTCATTGATGGGGATTTCTTGGCTTTGTGGAAAAATCATGCCTGGGATGTTGGCAGCAACTAGTTGGCCTTTGTAAAAAAGCCCTTCTTGGGGCAGTAGTTGTCTTATTTTTTCAACTAGTTCAGGTGTTGGTAAGGTATTTCCAGCGATGAAAAGGTTGTTTTGTTCAATAAGTAAAGGGAATTTGCGGCTCAAATAATCCTGGCTATGGTGAGAAGCTTTTAAGCCTAGGACTTTTTCCCATTTCTCTCGAATAGTTAGGATGCCAATTCTTATTTCTGATATAGGGCGATAAAAGGTCAGGGGAAGCAGCGTTTCCCTAGATGGGTTGTCAAAAAGAATTAGATTTTCCATAAATTAGATGGGTTGGGTGCGTGCAAATATAAGTGTTTCTATGTCAGTATGAAAAAAAGCCCCAACCCAAGGGGTTGAAGCTTTTATGTTTCTTCAGTAAAGTGTAAGAATTTACTTCTTTGCAAACTTGGCAAATTTCTTCTTAAACTTATCAATTCTACCTGCAGAATCGACAAATTTCATCTTACCTGTATAAAAAGGGTGAGATTTAGAAGATATTTCCAACTTGAAAAGTGGATATTCTGTGCCATCTATTTCAATGGTTTCTCTTGTATTTGCGCAGGAGCGTACCATGAAGATGTCTTCTGTTGAGATATCTTTAAATACGACCATTCTATAACTCTCAGGATGAATTCCTTTTTTCATAACGTCTAAAATTTTAGGAGTGCAAAGATAAGCGAATTTTGCTTAATTGTAAACCCTAAACTAAAATTTATTATAAATATTCACTTTTTGACAAAAAAGTAGGGCAAATAGCGGTGATTATTGGGCAAATAGTTGAATTAATTGTAATGTTTGACCAGTAACATAACTTCTATGTGATTTTTTCGTTGTATTTTGTGGCCGATTTCTTGTGAATGACACATAAGAAGCTTAACTTAGTGGTCGCATTAGAGCCCCCATAATTTTTACAAAAAAATCTTTTTTGCCTTATGATGAATGAACCGATTTCTACAATAATGAAAACCAATCTAGTAACTGTGAAGCCAGAAGATACTTTGGATGCAGTTAGAACTGTTTTTCTTTCTAGGAATATCCATCACTTGCCAGTAGTGGACGATGATTATCATTTGGTAGGTATTGTGACTAGCCATGATACTTATCGTTTGAATTTGAAATTTGAAGATTATCACATGCTCACTGTTGGGGAGATAATGGTGCGTAAAGTAGCCAAGTTGAGCCCCGAAGAAAAAATTGGGGTAGCGGCAGAGTTGTTCTTGTTGAATAGATTTCATGCTACGCCGATAGTTGATTCTACCAATAAGTTAGTCGGTTTGGTGACGGATTTTGATATTTTACGCTATAGCTTCAAAAAAGCCTATCCGACTCAAGAGATTTAATGGCTCAAAAATATAATTTACAAAAAGGCTTTTCCAACAAGAAAGGCCTTTTTTACGTTATGCTAATCAAACGCCGCAGGCAAATTGAATGCCGAAGGCAATTGAACGGCGAAGCCAAATGAACGCCGCAGGCAAAATGAACGGCGAAGCCAAAAATAAAAAAAAATATGCGAAAAATACTAATCATACTATTAATTGCATTTTTTGCGCAAGCCAGCTACGGAGCCTACATT
Source organism: uncultured Saprospiraceae bacterium (assembly GCA_964438645.1). Taxonomy (GTDB): domain Bacteria; phylum Bacteroidota; class Bacteroidia; order Chitinophagales; family Saprospiraceae; genus HyVt-613. Next base: position 3,281 of record CAYTLX010000300.1, read on the forward strand.
CTGATACCAATGGATACCGAGCAGAAAGACCATCTAAAGGCCTACG
>CAYTLX010000301.1:0-3313 GCA_964438645.1 uncultured Saprospiraceae bacterium
GGGCATAAAAAATAACAATAAAATCCAATTTATCTTATCTTTGTTGCGTTTTTGCGATATTGTCGAAGACATTAAAATATTATAGAATGAAATTATTACTGAAATCCTTTTTGGTGGTTTTGTCAATAGGGATGTTACCTTTGACCGTGAGTGCTCAGTTTTCCTTTGGATTATTAGGTGGAGTCGCTAACTATCAAGGCGATATTGCAAAAGATTTGACGGATTTAAGAGAGACACACTTTGCCATAGGCGGGGGCTTAGGTTACAAAGTATCCCCTTATTTTGATGTGAAGGCTCAGTTAGTACTCACCAAACTATCTGGTGATGATGCCAATTATCCCGAAAGAGTTGATCGTGGTTTTAAGTTTGAATCTAATCTATTGGAGTTGGCTGCTATCGTTGATTATAGTGTCTTTGGGAGTGGTACAAAGAGCGGTACGGGGGTTTTTACGCCTAGGTTTTCTCCAATTGTGTACATGGGGCTTGGAGTGACTAAGGTAAATAGCTTTGCAGAGTGTTTAAGTGATAGTTGCCGAACTAATGTTGGTGTGTCCCCTTTTCCTGAAAAGGATGCCAAATCAACATTGTTTACCGTACCCTTCGGTGTTGGGTTTAAGTATGATGTATCTCCTCTATTAACTTTTGGTGTTAGGGGTGGATACCGTTATTCTTTTTCTGATTATTTGGATGGAATAAGCAAAGCGGCCAATAAAGGCGCTAATGATTGGTACTTTATCCTTGGTGCGAATGTTGTTTTTTATATTCAGCCCAAAGAAAAGGGTGGGTTTTAGATTTCATCGCAGCAAGGTTGCCGAAATCTTAGTTCGCACAAGCACAGACCCACTCAAGTTTTGGTACATCTGTTTAACGGCAAAATGGTATAACGATAACGATATGCTTATCTCCTGTGGTGCTGGCATAAGGTAAATAGCTAAGGGTCAACGGCTTAAAAAATCTAGCCTTATTTTTTCGGCAACGAGCTTTAATCCACAGTCAAGCATCGTTAGACCAAAGATTAGTTTTTTTTGCTACAAAAGGCTAATCGCAATAATGACGGGGTTTTTTAACTAAGTAAAAGCTCAAACAAAAGTTTGGAAAACGTAAAATACCTTGCATAATTGACTGAAAATCTTAAGAATAGGTGTTTATTTATATGTGAATAATACCTATTTTGGCTTATTTTTTGGACTAAGTATAGGGAAGTTGCACATGGGGAGAGATTTTTACGTATTTTTGCATGCTATTAGAAAACTGAATTTTGCGTAACCCCTCCAAATGTTAATTAACAAACACTCACTGGAGACACACAAACTTTATGGATTTTCAATACTACATTAACATCTTGCTGCGGCGCAAATGGGCTATTATTTTAAGTGCCTTAACCGCAGCAGTTCTCGCATTTTTCTTAGCCAAATCACTTCCACCCGTCTATGAGACAGAAGTACTCCTAGAGACAGGTGTGCTTAACTATGATGGGGGTAAAAGCGATGGGGGCTTTATACAAGAATATCAAATTAATGCAAGATTTGCTAATTTGATAGAGCAATTGCGTTCTCGCAAAATGACTCGTTTAGAAGCATTTAGGCTTTTGGTGCATGATTTGGACGCTTCAGAAGCCACGATTCCTTTTCGTAGTCCAAAGGAAAATGTGGAAAATAGCTCGCCAGAAATTATTCAGCACTTAATAAGTCTCTTAAAGGAGAAGATTGAAGCTAAAGATCCTGCTTTGGCTCCTGATGATGATGTGATTTTTATGACTTTGGCGAAAGCCTATGGATATGACGCTGAATCACTACTCAAAGTATTGGAAGTAACTCGTGTCAAAAAGACAGATTACTTAAAAGTAAAGGTTATTGCCAAGAATCCAGCCTTTGCGGCTTTTTATGCTAACAATCTCTGCCAAGACTACATTGCGCTTTCTAGTAATGATAAGTTTATGAACCAAAATACGAAAATTGCTAATTATGAAGAGCAAACTTTAGCTAAGAAAAAAGAATTGGATTCTATATCTTTGGTCAAGCGTACCTACATGAAAAATGAAGCTGTTGCGAATATGTCGCAAGAGAGCAAAATGTTAGTGACTAACCTAACCGATTTGCAAAATAGAAGAGATGATGCGTTAAAGCAGGTGGTTTATGCAAAGGGAGCCATCAAGTCTGTTGAAAGTGAGTTGAGAACATTGGCCAGTAGTACTTCTTCTAATCATAGTAACAACAAGGCTAGTTCGCAGGCTATAGCCCAAATGAGAGAGGAGATCAATCAAGATCGGTCAGAGTATCTAAGTGGAGGCAGTAAAGACAAGGATCTTTTGGCTTCGATTTTGGACAAAGAAAAAAGGTTGAGACTTTTGATGCAAAACGCTCCAGGTAGTCTAATGTCTGGCAGACAGTCTGATTCTAAGCGAGAAGATGACTTGAAGAATAAAAAACTGAGCTTGGAATTGGAGCTACAGAATGCAGAAGCTGCAAAAGAACAATATGAAACGTCTATTGCCACCTTGCGTGGAAAAATTCCTAGTCTAGTGATGGATGATAATTATCTAAAAGATTTGGATAGAGAAAAGGAATTGATAGAAGACCAATATCGAGAATTGGCGGATAAGTTGAGTGAAGCCAAAGCGGGAAAAACACAGCAAAAAATACCGACAAGAATTACGCAGCATGCCCAAATTCCTACAGAAGCGAGATCCAAAAAGCCGTACTTTATTGCGGCTTTTGCTGGTGTTGGTGGTGGGGCATTAGCGACCATGCTTATTTTTCTTTTATCCTTTTTTGATAGTAAGTTAAGTAATAAAAATCAATTTAAGCAATTAGTTAGATTACCTTTAATTGGCACTTTGCCTTACGTCAAAAAAGGGCTAATTCCTGGGCGTTTGTTTCGAGAAGATAGTGCTTCTTTAGAGCCTTTTAAGGAGGCCTTGAGAGCCATACGCTATCGAATTGTAGAAGCAAATGAAGATGTCTATTTGTTTACGAGTATGAAGCGTGGAGATGGTAAGTCATTTGTAATCAGCTACTTAGTAGAGTCATTGGCGGCCAATGGTAAGAAAGTATTGGTGATAGATACTAACTTTAGAAATAATTCACTTTCTAAGCTTTTACCGAAAGGGACAATGAGCTTTGGTATCATCATAAAGAAATTATTGTCAGAGTACCAATTAGGAAATATCTTTGAGGTAAGAGAAGATGCTATGGGGGCAGGAGGACATGTGTCCCAATATGACTTAATTGGTAACTTTGGGGGGGCAGGTACTCCAATGGAAGTATTCGCTGGCAAAGATTTTAGTGGCTTCTTAGAAGAATTAATCGAGCTA
>CAYTLX010000302.1:0-3312 GCA_964438645.1 uncultured Saprospiraceae bacterium
CTCTTGCCGGAGTCAAAGTAATTTGTTTTTTAGCTTTGATTTCTTGATTGTTGAAACCAGGCTCATAAATAACAACTTCAACATCTTTATCGACTCCTTCTAGCTCTCTTAATATTACTGTTTTGACGTCGCTCCAATTAAGTCCACCATTACCACATCCCAAAGGTGGAATCGCTATAGATTTTATTTGTTTTTCTTTTATTTCCTTAACCAACTTTTTCATTCCAATTTCTATGAATTCGATTTCAGATCTACGTCTCCAATGCTTCTTCGTTGGAAAATTCACTATAAATTTTGGCCTAATTTGGCCAGTATTAGTTATTAATAAATCACCAATATCAAACTCTTTATCTTCACAAAGTTGTCTGTAGATTTTAAAATTTTTAGGGAATGCCTTTTTAAATGCCAAAGCAATGCCTTTGCCCATTACGCCAACTGTGTTGACCGTATTGACTAAGGCTTCTGCATCTGATTGGAGAATATTTCCTTTTGTGTAATTAATCATATTAATAATACCATTTAGGTTGTACAATCACATTGCAAGTTAAATCATGCTCTGCAAATTTAACTAAAATTTCGTTTTTAACTGTTTCATCATAAACTCCAACTGTCACCAAAGCGACTAAAGGCAATTCGTTAAAGACGAGAAATTCTGCTTGTTTTCTTCTTTTTCGGTCAGGGTCGTCTTCTGTGTCATTCCAGTGAACAAGATTTACAGCATCCCAGTCAACTTTTTCTAAACTATCTTCATCATTGAAGAATTGAGACATTGAGTGATAGCCGTGTCCATCTGAAAATACATATTGGCTCTCATTTTTCGAAATCTTTGCAAACGTCGTAACAAGATAAATTATTTCTTGTGGATTTCTTTTTGTTACCCCATTGAAACCTTTTTGAATTTCATAAAGCATCGGAGACCTTGAACCAAAATAAAATACAACATAATCTGTGAAATTCCCATTAGGTTCAATATTTATCTGTTTGCAACTTCTACTTCCAATTAAAGTAGAGTCACCGATTCCTACATAGTTTGGGTCATAGTTGATATGGCTTGGACATGTCAATTTACCAGATTCCAAAATGAAATCTAAATTGTCTTTGTGAGTAATTCTGTACAGATAAATTCTATCGGGTTTCGCCACTTCTGTTTTCTTTTTTTATTACCACCAACTCATGCAGCCCCATTCCCCACAAATAACAAGGAGATCTATTTAGCCGAGCCATAACCAATTGATTATCAGAGTTAAATCCGTTTACAAACGCAAGTAAACGTTTATCCAGCGGTAAGTTACAAATTTTCAACAAGTTTCGCAAATTTTTTGTTTTTTTTTTGCATCAGGTGCTTTCTACTTATATTATTCGCTTATTGACGCCCTCGGCGACAAAAGGCAATCAATATTTTATTCCACAGTCACCCGACCTCCTTCAGAGTGACTAGAAAATTCCGGAGCATACATACACTGAATCGTAGTCACACCATTAGAGAAATCACCTTTTAGCTGAGCCGTCAAAGGATATTCAAAAACATAAACTCCTGGACGCAAATAGCTAAAGAAAAAATCTGTTGCCAAATCTCGAGTACTTTCATAGTACCCAAGACCATCTTGCCATTTATATTGACTCAAGACATTGGTCGGCTCAAACCCAGCCGCTCTCATATCCTTCATGTGCACATATTCCATGGCTCGATCGACCCGTAATTCTATGCGCATTTTTAATTTATCCCCAACGTGGATGGGATCTCCTTCCTTAATCTTTACGAGTACCACTCCCCTATCAGTCCTCTTTTCTCGAAAGAGCTCCTTCTTCAACTGCAAAGGCGTATCCCGAAATATTTTCACCTTATCCAAGTCTTCAAAATACTGCCAATAAACAGCTCCCCAAGCAATAGCCGCATTGGGATTTTCTACGGTAACGTGGCTCATATCCGCTATCGAAGGAATCATTTCTTTATCCCAAGTCTGTTTAAAATAGCCCGTTCCAGCTTCAGTTTTTTCTGGTTTTACTTCTGTATTGCCTAGCTTAATGGTAATCGGTTGATCTTCCAACAACCAATTCTCACCACTCATTAATAACGCATAAACCGCTGATGCTGTGGCCTTTGTTGTCTTCCAATGGGTCGTCTGTTTATTCTTTAGCAACCATACTTTTAGTTGATAAACAGATTCGGCATCATTCATAATTTCATCAAAGGCTTCAATCATCAACGCATTGGTTTCAACGGGTAATTGATACCAGAAGTAACCATAATCTTGCTTCCAGTACATACCCAGTTCATCATTTGTAATAGAACGCTCCTTGAGCGATTTCATAATATTTTGAGCCGTCTCTTTTTCATTATTTCGCTGCAAAGCGAGTGCAATCAATCCTTCTTGATAAAGACCTTTTCCTAAATAATATTTTTTGGCTTGACCAATATAATAATTATATGGCTTGCGCAAATGACTAGGCAAATCCTGCTCCAAGAAAAAGGTGCGTGCATACAAATAATGAATCACCATATTATCCAAATGATCATCTTCCCATTTCGTATGTCCTTTTTTAATTCGCTTTTCCAGTTCCTTGTAATGGTTTAACAACTCACTATCAATATATTTCACTGCTTGCTGAGCAATGCGCCACGCATCTGGATGATCCTTTTTATTCATTGCATTCAGCTTCCGCAAATGTCCAAATCCTTCGACTATATATTGCGTAATATACCAAGACTCTTGCCCACCTGGAAACCATGAAAAACCACCATTCCCAGATTGCCTTTCGGCTAAAGTTCGAATCGCTCTATCTTGCTCTCCTGCCATCCTGTCCAAATCAAACAACAAACCAATATTCTTCTTTTGTTCTTCTTCATTCATTGCATTCATCAACCATGGAGTTTCTTCCAATAGAGCCGATTTTAATTCTTGATTCTTATTCAAATTACTAGCTAAAGCATCAGTATCAGTCGTCCGCCATTTTTCAAAAACCTGTTTGATTTTGGGATGTGAATTGGCGATTGAAGTAGCTAACGTATTGGCATATAAACGACTAAATACTTGCTCACTACACTGATGCGGATATTCCATAATATAAGGAAGCGCCTGAACCGCATACCAAGCAGGATTAGCTGTAAATTCTAACGTAAAGCTATGACTTTCAAGACTTTGTGACTGCGCAGCTTTTTCCATCGCTTTAAAAACAAATGTTCTTTTCTGTTTCGGTTTTACTGGAAGGGGCATCGTCTCCGTCACCAACATCCGATTGGTCACCACAGGCAAATAACTAGATTCACCGTCAGAAAAATCTTTAGCAGCCGCAATCATAGTCCATTTAATC
>CAYTLX010000303.1:0-3291 GCA_964438645.1 uncultured Saprospiraceae bacterium
GTTGAGTCACTTGTCCTTCGGACTTTGCTGGTTGAGCGCTTCGCTGGTTGAGAAGTTGAATGCTGCCGCCTAGGATGACTCAAAACGAGCTCCCCTAATACCCCACAGGGACGCTCCAAAAGCGCAGCGTCCAAATACCCTAGTTTACGCTATTGAGTCACTTTAATCACCTCCTTCATCTTATCATTATCAATGGTCAGGGCGAGATTATAATGGCTCAATTTCCAGCCTTCATGGGTATATTGTAGTACGCCACTGCCCCGGCAGACACCCATCCAAGTATCCAATAGCTCTTCAAACCAAGCCGTTTTTCCGTCAGGGCTAAAATAAATGGTGCGGTCTCTTGGCGTAAAAGACCAAGCGGAGTCTTTTTCAAAAAATTGTTTACTCCAGTTTTCAAATTCGGATTTCGTCCAACGCTCTGTTTTGTCAGTGCCTAGATAAATGGCGTCTTGGGTCATCGAGCCATAAAAGGTGTCTTCATCAGCTGTGGCGGCGGCTTTGTGCCAATTATCCAACAAGAGATTAATTTCTAGGCGAGAATGCAAAGGGCTAGGCGGTCTCATACAACTGCCTAGCCCTAACATGACTATAAAGAGTACCCAGCGCATTATTTTTCGTTGCGGTTGATACAGTTTAAATCTTCAAAAGCTGTTTTTAGTCTTGCGACAAAAGCTTCTTCTCCTGCACGAAGCCATTTGCGTGGATCGTAGTATTTTTTATTGGGCTTATCGTCTCCGTCGGGGTTTCCGATTTGAGATTGAAGGTAGCCTTCATTATCTTTTTGGTAATTGTTGACTCCATCCCAGAATGCCCATTGCATATCGGTGTCGATATTCATTTTGATGGCTCCATACTCGATGGCTTCTCTGATTTCTTCACGAGACGAACCAGAGCCACCATGAAAGACAAAGTTTAAAGGGTTATCACTTTCTAACTTTGCTTCTTTTTTGACAAATTCTTGCGAGTTTTTCAAGATGATTGGCGAAAGCTTCACATTACCTGGCTTATATACTCCGTGTACATTCCCAAAGGCTGCCGCAATCGTAAAACGGTCACTGACTTCGCTCAATTCTTTATAGGCAAAATACACTTCTTCTGGTTGAGTATATAGCTTCGAGCTATCAATGTCGGTATTATCTACCCCATCTTCTTCTCCACCAGTGACGCCTAATTCGATTTCTAGGGTCATACCGATGGGGGACATTCTCTTCATAAACTCTTTGCAAGTCTTTAGATTTTCTTCGATAGGCTCTTCCGAAAGGTCAATCATGTGCGAGCTAAACAAGGGATAGCCCCTTTTGGCAAAGAATTTTTCGCCGAAAGTAACTAATTGATCAATCCAAGGAAGGATTTTGCGAGCACAGTGATCGGTGTGCATGATGACAGTCACTCCATAGGCTTTCGCCAAATTATGTACATGTGTCGCCCCAGAAATTGCTCCCAAAACGGCTGCTTGTTGCTCATCATTAGATAAACCTTTACCTGCATAAAAACTCGCCCCACCATTGGACAACTGAATGATTACTGGTGAATTGACCGCCGCAGCAGTTTCCATAACTGCATTAATGGAATCCGTACCGATGACATTCACCGCAGGAATCGCAAAGTTGTTTTCGTTGGCATAATTGAATAGCTCAGTGACTTCATCACCAAACAAAACCCCGTGTCTAAATCTATTTTTACTCATGTTTCTTTACTTCTGGTTAAAACTAGCGCAAAGATAGGGTTTTAATTGATGGATTGGTAATGTTTGGGGGCATTCTGGTGGCTGGTGGCCCCCTTCTGATGCATCATGATATAAGTTGACAGGTTTTATGTGGAAAACTTTTTATAAATTTACAAATAATGAGTAAAGAAGTGAAAAGAATTAGAACCTTTAGCGAAGCTTTCCGGAAAGAGAAAGTAAAAATGTTAGAGCAAGGTGACATTACGCCAACAGAATTAAGGAACCTGTATGGCATGGCTCTAACGACCATATATAAGTGGAAGAAAAAGTATGGGAGCTTACCTGCCAATGAGCGAGTAGTCGTCGAGAAAGACTCTGACAGATATCGCAGCACACATCTATTGAAGCATATTAAAGAGCTGGAAGCGATGGTAGGTCGCTCCCAAATGGAAATAAGTTATTTTAGAGCTATAATAGAGCAAGCAAATCATGTGTATGGTACTGATCTTGAAAAAAAGTTTAAAAAAAAGTAGTGGCCATGTTAAAGGAAAAAAAAGGTCGCGAATATAGCATGGAACGCCTATACTCTTATCTAGGCATTACGCGGCAAGCTATTCATCAGGCTGAAAAAGCCAAAAAAAAGGCATCAATCTTAGAAGTAGAAATACTTACTCAAGTAGAAAAAATGCGTGCTAGACACCCTCGAATGGGACTACGCTCCATGTATTTTACGTTGGGCATTAGCGCTATGGGAATAAACAAATTTGAGCGGCTAGTTTCGCAGTATGATTTAGCGGTTAAAGTAAAAAGAAAACGCATCATAACGACTGATAGTAAGGGATCTAAACGCTATCCAAACAGAATTAACGGTCTGATTCTCAATGACATAAACCAATTAATAGTTAGCGATATCACCTACTATAAGATTGATAAACAGGATCTTTATATATTTACATTAAAAGATGTGTATAGTCAACGAGTACTTAGTTTAACGGGAACTGACAACATGCGTGTACTCAATGCTTTATTGACTCTAGCGGACTTTAAAAAGCTTCGGGGGGACGGACCGTTTCCGAACCTAATTCATCATTCAGATAATGGGACCCAGTACGATGCACATGCTTACAAGAACGAATTAACAAAAATGGGAATAACAATAAGTAGAGCTAGAAATAGCCTTGAAAATGGTTCATCAGAGAGTCTCAATGACATTATCAAAAATGATTACCTGTTTGACCGAAAGAAAATAAAAAGCCTAAAAGATTTAAAAACAGCTTTAAAAAAGTTGAAATGGAAATTGAACAATGAAAAAGCAGTACCAGCAATAGGATATATGACAGTTGTTCGGTTCGAAAAATTCATCCTAGATATGCCTGAACATCAGCGTCCTATAAAAAAACTATATGACTTTGAAAAAGAAGATAGAGGACATGGTTTAAAATTTCCGAACCAAACAGGGGTTTTTAAAGGCATAAACTCTAGAATTGCGGTAAGCAACTAACCCAAAAAAAAGCTACCTTGCAGTCACAAAGGTGAAAACAAGGCAGCCAATGCTCTTCGCATATCTGTCGATCTCTAGTATTCCTTGGAAAGTTGCTCCCCAGCAGAGCTTTCCTCCGCTT
>CAYTLX010000304.1:0-1108 GCA_964438645.1 uncultured Saprospiraceae bacterium
GTTTTTTTCTTTTTGGGTCTTTGATCACGCTAGACGAGTACGTCCTAGTGTACGGTTAGCGTGACCAAAGACCAAAAGGGCGTAGCCCGCACCAACAGCGAAGCGAACCAAAGACCAAAAAAGGGCGTAGCCCGAACCAACAGCGAAGCGCACTAAAGACCAAAAAAGCCCGAGCTCTACTCCATTTGCCCATTCATAAACGCCACAAATTCATCCACGGTCATTGAGCCGACATCTCCTTCCCCTTGCTTCCGCACCGAGACCACATTTGCCCCTTCTTCTTTTTCTCCCAAAATCAACATGTAAGGAATTCTCTTTAGCTCAGTATCTCTAATTTTGCGACCGATAGACTCCACACGTCGATCAATATCTCCGCGCAATCCTGCGACCGCCAATTCAGATTTTATTTTTTCGGCGTAAGCCATATACTTGTCACTAATCGGCAAAATAGCATATTGCTGCGGCGTCATCCACAAAGGAAATTTGCCCCCACAATGCTCTGTCAATACCGCAATAAAACGCTCCATCGAACCAAAGGGCGCCCGATGTATCATCACAGGTCTGTGTGGCGCATTATCCGCACCGATGTACTCCAATTTGAATCTTTCCGGAAGGTTATAATCCACCTGAATCGTACCTAGTTGCCAAGACCGACCAATTGCATCCTTAACCATAAAGTCTAGCTTAGGACCATAAAAAGCGGCTTCACCATATTCTATAACTGTCTCTAAATCAACTTCTTTGGTTGCTTCCAAGATAGCATTTTCGGCTTTATCCCAATTTTCTTCAGAGCCGATATACTTGCTTCTATCTTCTTGGTCGCGGAGCGAAATCTGTGCTGTAAAATTTTCAAAGCCCATTTTTGCTAAGACATATTTGGTCAATTCCAATACATCCAAAAACTCTGCTTTCACCTGATCAGGTGTACAAAAAATATGTGCATCATCTTGCGTAAAACTTCTCACTCTCGTTAGTCCATGCAACTCTCCACTTTGCTCATAGCGATACACCGTCCCAAACTCCGCATAGCGCACGGGCAAATCTTTATAAGACTTAGGGCGATGCCCATAAATCTCACAGTGATGTGGACAATTCATCGGCTTCAACA
>CAYTLX010000304.1:1208-3288 GCA_964438645.1 uncultured Saprospiraceae bacterium
TGCTTCCGCTTTTCATCCCCACGCCAATACGCCCCTGCAACGGACATTATTTTTATTGCTTTAATTTTTTTAGTATCAGGAATGTGCGGGCCACGACAAAGGTCTGTAAATTCTCCCGTCTCATAAAACGTAATCGTTCCGTCTTCTAATTCATCAATTAATTCGAGTTTGTACTCATCGCCTTTGGCTTTAAAATAAGCAATGGCATCGGCTTTGGACATATCCTTGCGGACAAAAGCGCTTTTTTGCTTGGCCAATTCCTTCATCTTCTGCTCAATCTTCGCAAAGTCTTTCGACGAAAGTACGGTATCCCCCAAATCAATATCATAGTAAAAACCCCGCTCAATATCTGGCCCAATGCCAAATTTTGCCCCTGGATAAAGCGCTTCAATCGCCGCCGCCATCAAATGCGCTGAAGAGTGCCAAAAAGCCGCCTTCCCTTCATCATCTCTCCACGTTTTTAGCTCAATGGTCGCATCTTCCTGAATCGGTCTAGTGGCATCATACATTTCACCATTCACCTTGGCTGCCAACACATTACGTGCCAAACCTTCGCTAATAGAAGCGGCTATTTCTAGCGATGAGCTTCCTTTTGGATATTCTCTGACATTGCCATCAGGAAAAGTAATTTTTATCATAATTCGTCCTTAATCTTTACAAAATCGGTCTATTGCTTACGCAAAAGGCAAAGCTAAGGTTTTTGTGGGAAAAATTGGATATAAAATGATGTATATTGACTCAAGCACTCCCCAGATTACTTAAGCTCAGAGATTGGTGAGCCCAGAGAGCTTACGAAAAAAGCCTTAAAATATCAGTATTATTTAATTTTTTCTAGCATGCTTGGCAGCTTTTTTACTTTATCTTTCGTTTTGTTTACATTGTTAACAAAAATAATTATTATGTTTAAAAATTTTACACTCCTTTCTTTTTGCATGCTCTTCACAATGATGAGCTTTGCCCAAACCACCGCAACAGGGGATTTTTCACTAAAAACCCAAGAGCAGGTCGATGCCTTTCTCACCCAATACCCAAATGTAACCAATGTAGAAGGCAACCTTTTAATCGGGATCAATAGCCAAGGCCCCAACCCTTCAGTGTCGAATATTACCGACTTGTCAGGATTTTCTAGCCTAAAGGAAGTTACCCATGATTTAATGCTTGCTGCAATACCAACCATCAGCAACTTAGATTTTCTTAGCAACCTAGAGACCGTCAATGGCTACTTGTTTATTGATGACGATAGCTCATTAGTTGACATCACGGCACTCAGCCATCTCACAACACTTGGATCTGGCCTAGCCATCTGCATGAACGAAAATCTAACCGATTTGACTGGTGTTCAGCAGTTTACTACAATTAACGGAGACCTTTATATTTTTGGAAACAAAGAGCTCACCAGCTATGAGCAATTATCTAATATACAATCCATCAAAGGTAGTTTGTACATTTATGAAAATCCAAAAATCACTGATTTGAGTGGTTTACAGAATTTGACCAATGTTGATGGCCATATCGACATTCTAAACAACCCTCTTCTATCTAATTGTACTACTGAATATTTTTGCAATAATATTAGCTCATCCAAAATCATTATTCACAATAATGCAACTGGATGCAACACAAAAACAGAAATAGAAGAAGCTTGTGTCCTGGGAATCGACCAATTAGATGGATTGAGTTTTGCCTTATCCCCTAACCCTGCATCGGATTACTTGGTTTTAGACCCAGGCTTTCAAATTAAACAAGTGACCATTCTTGACATGACAGGACAGAGACATACCCTTGTAGCCAATAACAACCAAATTGATATTTCAACGCTACCATCAGGCATCTATTTTGCACAAATAAACGATGGCAAACAATGGCTAACTAGCCGATTTGTCATCGAATAATCATCTATTCTTAAATAAATTGTCAAAGACACCATGGCTAGCAAACTAGCTATGGTGTCTTTTTTTGGTGCTTCGTCGTTTCAAGTAGGCTTTTGAAATTGGCTTTGTTCCCCATTTTTGTTCAAAGGCTACTAAAGAGCCTTCGGCGCTCAATAGGCTCTTTCGAGTCGTTCAAGCCAAACTTGATA
>CAYTLX010000305.1:0-3285 GCA_964438645.1 uncultured Saprospiraceae bacterium
AGGCGCAAAAAGGGCATTTTATGGCAAAAATTTGCGTGTACCTAAATAGTTACTTTGGTTAATTGCTTGCGCAAAAATGAGTAATATTCTCGCCAAAAGCTAGTTTTAAGACAAAAGAATTTTGGAGGATGGCGCGCTTTACTTCTCTTTAAAATTTCCAGTTACTTCCCAATGGGCTTTTTTGTCAAAACCACGTAGTCTGACAAATTGGGTTTCTTCGTGCCAATCTCTTTTGATTAACAGGGGACTGGCATAAAATTGATTAAGTAGGGTTGCATGCGCCGCTTGGACAAACTCGACTTGGTCACTCGGGAGATAGCCCACAATGCCATCGGAAGATTTGAGCAAAAAGAAGACCCTTGCCACCTTTTTTTTCTTAATCGTAGAAATCGTCTCTAAGTGCGCAATAACTTTTAATCGATCCTTTTTTTGAAGTAGCTGAATGGAAGGACTGCCCAAATTAGGTCTTTCTCTTAAAAATACCGCTTCTTTTTTGGGATGCGCTCGATAAGGCAAGGCGGAAGGTTGATAAAATAGACTAAAACGGCTATTGATTCGATCCCAAGTATAGGATTCGGTCATCCAAGAGAGACATTTTTCGTAGGTGACGGGTTCTTTGGTGATGGGGACGCCAAAGTGGGATTTTGTGCATTCTTCGTACGATGGATACTCTAATCTGATGCCATCTGGACTAATATCTACAAACTTAAACCTGCCTGGAGAAGTGACACCAGGTTCAAAATAGATATTTAAGCGTTGCTCAAAAATAAGCTTAAAGTCACCATCTACTAGTTGGTAGATTTCTAATTTTCGGACTTCTTCGGGCATTTCTTTTCCCGAAAGGGAGCGGACAAGCACTATTTCTTGGTGACCATTTTGAGTTAAATCGGCAAAGTAAATACCTATACAGGTGTTATTCCCACGCTCGCTTTGTGTCCCGATAGGAAGAAATTTGGTCTGATTATTTGGATTGACAAAGACAAGATAATTTTCGTGATATTCATTTTTTGTAGAAAAATGACTGCTGATGTCATCTTTACCGCTGGTTTCTCCCCAATAAAAAACAGATTTCTCAAATCCATCACCTATGGAATATGGAGCGCCTGTCATCTGGCTGATACCCGCAAATCTAGCAGGGGACAGGCTTAATAGCGCCAATTCATCTCCCATCGCCCAACCCATTTGATGGCTGGTATCCTGGATCTGATACCAATGAAATCGTTGTGTCTGGGTTTTGTCTTCGTGCAAAGCCCCGCTTTTTGCTAGAATGGATACGATTGTCCCTTTTTTTAGCAGTCCAGTGGTGGCAGAAGAGAAGCTACTATCCTGAAAAATGGCCATGTTAGACAATACAAGTGCTTGTTGACCTTCTACTTGCGCAAAAAACCAAAGCAGTAAAAGAAAGCTAAAAAAGGCTCTTTTTTGCATGTATTTAATTGTCTTTCACTAATTTAACGAATATCGTTCCGAATTGCTCCATTTTTAGCTAAAAAAGGAAAAGATTAACAGATTATTTTTTTTGGTGAGCCCAAAATCAAATTCTAAACGCATCTGTACGAATATCAATATTTTTCTAACGGATACTCATTGTTATCGACCTTTTTTAATCAATCAACGTATCTTGCATTACGAATTAAAGATTTTCACTATATTGACATCTAGGAATACAATCAGAATAAAAAGGTACGTTTATTTTGGGTGTGTTCCTGAATGAATAACATCTACCCCATTTTAAAACGAAAAACCCATGAAAAAAATGAGAATTTCCATCTTTTTGATTATTGTGAGCTTAGTGGCTTTTTCGGCCTGTAAGTCCAATAAACACACCGCCATCTCTCAAAAAAATGCTAAAATGCTCAGTGAGTTTGTTTCGGCATATACTAATGGTGTCGTCTCCCGTGCCAACCCTGTGATGGTAAAATTTGCGAATCCACAAGATGTGGAAGAAGGAAGTATCGCCAACGCAGAAATTTTAACCATTTCTCCTAGTGTTGAAGGGGATTTAATCTGGAGGGATGCGAGTACTTTGACTTTTATTCCGAAAGGATTGTTGCCCGCTGACAAAAAATTTCGGGGGGAGCTGCATCTTTCCAAATTATTTCCAAATGTGAATAAGGAGCTTGCGGTGGTGCCTTTTGAATTTGCAACAAAGCCTTTGCATGGCAAATTAAGTGTAAATCCCCCTAGTTTGGATGTTAAATCGAATCAATTTAATATCTATGGAAATGTATTTATTACGGATGTCGTGCCAGATGAAGACGTAGAACAGCTATTGAAAGTGAAAGGCAAGGCAAAATATGATGTAGAATGGAAACATGGCCGCACTCATTCATTTGTCATAAAAGGATTGGCGCAAGCGTCCAAGGCTTATGAAGTGGATGTCGCTTGGAATGGACAGAAAATGCACATGGAAAATTTGGATACCAAAGTCACTATCCCGCAAAAAGGAGTATTTGAAGTCCTAAAAATTCAGCGTAGTAATACTTCCGTAAAACCTTCTTTTAAGATATATTTTTCGGATTTGGTGTCCAAAAAGCAAAATTTTGATGGACTTTTCTCCATAAAGGGCTATACAGGTGGCTTTGGTTATTGGGTGACTGGTAGCATCCTGACTATCACCCCATCAGATGCTATACAAGGAAAGTATAAAGTGGAAGTCAATAAGGGATTAGTCAGTGCTTCGGATGTTAAGTTGGCAAAAGAATATACAACGACTATAGAATTTGAGAAAAGGGAGCCACAATTGAGATTGGCTGGACGTGGTGTGATTGTGCCAAGATCGGGTTCGAAGATATATTTTCCTTTTGAAGCGGTTGCCCTAAAATATGTCAACGTAGAAGTTTTTAAGATTTTTAGTAATAATGTGCTTCAGTTCTTACAAGTCAATGAGCCTGATGGGACGTCTGATCTGGAAAGAGTGGGGCGTATTATTTATCAAAAAAAGATGGCACTTAGTGCGATTAATCCAGATGCAGATGCTTCTATATGGACACGGTATGCCTTAGATTTGTCTGATATTATTGATCAAGACCCGAATGCCATTTATCAGATTCGGTTGGCTTTTAGACCAGGCTATGGGACGACGGATTGTGATGAGCTTGATGCTACTGATGAAGCAGATGCCTTTAGTTTCTTGCCGATTAATCAACAAGATGCGGATGAAGTGAAGAGTATTATGGGGGATTATTATGGCTTAGATGGATATTTTTCGGGCTATGACTGGGATAATAGAGACAACCCTTGTGAGAAGGAATACTATCGTGAAGAGCGTTTTGTCCGACGTAA
>CAYTLX010000306.1:0-3279 GCA_964438645.1 uncultured Saprospiraceae bacterium
CAATGGATTGTGAAATTTATTTCACACCTTCGAGTAGCGTAGCGATACGAGATTTTCCTGATTATAGGTAAAGTTTTGATTCTTTGTTTCGTTGTCATTTGTAGCGGGTTTTTATTTTTGGAATAAAGCCAATTTCAAAAACCCACTTGATACAACGAAGCACCCTTTATTTTAGGCAACGCTATAAATGTATGACACTTCAAAATAAAACAAAAAATCCTGAAAGTCTGAATTTTTTCTCGTATTTTGCGTTAGACCAAAAAAAAATAAGCCATCATGAAAAAGAATAACCCACTTTTTGCCCTTGCTTTGTTAATGATTTTGTCGCTAACTGCCTGTAAATCAGACAGTCAACAAAAAAAAAGCATCACCGTTCATCGGGATAAAGATTTGCTACCCCCCATGGAGATAGCTATTGCGCCAGCCATTAAGGATGACGCCGAGTTAGTTGATATGGTCGAGTCTTCTGAAAAAGCCATTAATCAATTCTCTGATAACATTGAGCGTTTAGCAGATGATGCCAAAGTGTTGTTGGAAAAGAAGGACGAAGACCGATCACTTGGTGACGGATTAAGAGTTGCCAAAATCATGATGTCCTTTGCATCCAATAGTAGTGAGATTTCTTCTACTACTAAGAAATTTGAAAAGTATTTGCAAGATAGACAAGAACAGGGCAATATCACCGATGAGCAAATCGAAGCACTTGATGAAGTGAGCAAGGCATTTACGGATAGAATGCAAGAACTTGGGAAAAAATACGAACATCTTTTAGATGATGCTAAATAATCGTCTCACCTGATATGGATCCTTCTAATTAGTGGTTCTTCGTCGTTTGTAGTGGGTTTATTGAAAATTCTATCTAGTTTGCCTTGAACGGCTCGAAAGAGCCTATTGAACGCCGAAGGCACTTTGAACGCTACGTTAGTAGCCTTTGAACAAAAATAGGGAACAAAACCCACTTGAAACGACGAAGAACCTAATTACTCCCAAAACCGCCAATTAAACTTCTTCTTAGACTTATTTTTACCTTTATTTCTTGCTTTTTTACGTTTGTTTCGGGCTTTGACTCTTTTTTTCTTACGTTTTTGGTGACCTTCCTTGATTTGTTCGCGGATGGTTTTTCGCTTGAAGACATATCTCAGGGAGACAGCCGTTTGAAAATCAAATGCTTTGCTTCCTTGAAAATGAATAGCCGGCTTAAAATCATAAGAAAGGATTAATTTTGAAATAGTCATCTCCACACCCAAGATAAAACTCAAACCAAAAGGGTTGGTTGTTGCGGCCGTACCTTTTTCTTGTACATTCCATGCTTTGTGAACACCAGCCCCAGTGTACATGTTGAATCGTCGGGAGAGCAAAGGGAAATGCCGCTCTCCAAGCACCGTGATTTGGACTTCATCACTCCGTAAACTTGAATTTAAAATCCCTTCAATCGTCGTATGCCGTTCGACAGCTTGCTGAAAAGTAAAACCAATACCCGTACCAAGCCTGACTCCACCAGCAGAAATATAGGACTGTCCCTGTAAGCCCCAACTAATCAGAAGGAAGCCTAAAAATATTATTTTTTTCATGAACTTTCTTTGCTTAAGTTTTTGTAGTGAAAAACCCTTAACCTTTAACCCTTAACCTTTAACCCCTAAACGTCAAACTCAATCGTATCCCCAGGCTTTAGTCCCGTCTTTTTGGGGGGTGTTTTCTTTTTGGGCGTTGCTTTCTTTTTGGTTACAGGTTTCTTTTTGGGCGTTGGTTTTTTCTTTGATGGAGTAGGGCTTATTGCTTCTGGTGCATCAAACATTTCGGTTTGGACGGGCGCATCAATCTGCGTAACCTTAATTAATTTTCGGTCACTCAGCTTATTGCCGATGGCTTTCCATCCTTTTACATCAACGAATTCCGAAAGGTTAATCTTGCCTTCCAATGATTTGTTATTGGCTCTAACCTTGTAAGCGACTTCCACATCTTCATCCATCGTGGCGAATAATAGCTTAGATTTGGGATGGTCTGTAATGAATTTATAAGCGGTGTCAATTCCCGTCGTTTCTATCTCAAAGCGCTTCACTACCGACCAACCTTTGTTACCATCATAATAGATGGCACTCAAGACGCCCATCGGGTCATACTTCTTGACAATCAAGGTGTTATTGATGTCATACTTGTTGGTGAGTTCATAATTGGTTAGGCGATAAGTCCCATCTTTTTGGACGGCAATGATTAATTCGCCAGTGTCAAAATCGCCTAGTTTTACGCCCCGATTATTAGTGTTTAATCGGCCAGTGAGCTCATCGTACCAAATGGTTTGCGCTCCAAGGCTTGACATCCCTTCAGATTTTAAGGTCACCTTTCTGACAGGATATTTGGTGACGATATTTCCTTGGGACCCCCGTCCTTTAATTTCAATATCACCAAATCCAAAATCAAAAGATTTTATTCTAGCAGTACAGCCTTGCGTCAGTTGTATGTTAACGATTTCTGCTTCTCCGTTGGGATTGGCGGAAAAATAGGAAACTCGAGATTTAGGATTCTTTTTGGTCAAATCATACTCTTTGTCTCGAGTGATTGCAGAAATATGAAAACGCTTCGCTCTAGTGCGCCCATCTTTTCCATCTGAATAAAGCATGTTATAAGTAGTCCGTTCATCCCCTTTTTTCCAGATAGCTACATGCAAAATATCTTTGCCGACAAAGGTCTTATCTGCAATACGAGTGACGACACATTTCCCATCCTTGCGGAAAACAATAATGTCATCTATATCTGAGCAGTCCGCTACAAATTCATCTTTTTTCATGCCCTTGCCCACAAACCCATCTTTTCGGTTGACATAAAGCTTGGCATTAATGGCGACGACTTGCGTCCGCGAAATCGTATCAAATGTCGTGATTTCTGTTTTTCGCTCTTTCCCTTTGCCATATTTTGCCAAAATATTTTGGTAGTAAGCAATCGAATAATCAATTAGATTGGCTAAGTGGTGCTCGACTTCTTTTAGTTCCTTTTCCAAATTAGCAATGCGCTCATCCGCCTTAAAGGAATTATATTTAGAAATTCGTTTGATTTTTATTTCCGTAAGGCGAACGATGTCCTCTTCCGTAATGTCTCTCAACAAACGAATCCGCTTGTCATTTTTCTTAGGTTTTTCAGAAGGAGTAACTACATATTTCGCAAGACCTGTTCGGATAACTTTAAGGACATCTTCCCAAGTTTCGGACTCTTCAATATCCCGATAGATACGCTCCTTAATAAATATCTTTTCAAGACTCGCAAAGTGCAGCTTCTCTAACAAAT
>CAYTLX010000307.1:0-3278 GCA_964438645.1 uncultured Saprospiraceae bacterium
CCGCAGGCAATGGAACGTGAAATTCATTTCACGCCTTCGAGTAGCGGAGCGATACGAGTAATTTCTCGGTGTTTTTGGTGTTTTTAGCATAGTCCTTCCCCAAATTTGAATAAGCGCTTATCTCCTTTTTTGAGATTTAGGCAAATTTGACCCTTCCAGAAGGGTAAATTGTCTTCTTTGGGTTGGTGACGGGTATTTGGGCAGTTGGTTTTATATGGCTTGTGGACATTACACTGCGAAAAAATGAGCATGAAGCAAGTAAAATTTACTATTTGCCATACCGTTCCCGCTTGTAAGGGGAATAAGAAGGGGTTAGTAAATGCGATAAATAGGAAATTTTGCGGCACTCTTGAGCCGCACCGCTTTTGGGACGTTCCTTCGTTACTTTTAGGGTATAGGGTGGGCACGTTTTTTATCACGGGCGGTAGCATTCAACTCTTCAACCAGCGACGTCCGAAGGACAAGCGCTCAACCAGTGAGCAAAGCGAACGGCTCAACTAGCGAAGCGACTCAACCAGCGCAGCGACTCAACTCATCAACGGATAAACAAAAAATTTTACATCAAAAAATAGATCCATAAATATCGGGAGCATTTAACTTTTTAAAGCCTTGGATATGGAAGCTGTAATACTTCGTGAGCGTGTCGAGTATTTCTGTACGCTCGGATCGACGGCAACGGATTTGATGCGCATCATTGATATGCGTTTCAAAAAATGCTTTCATTAATGGAACCGTAGTGCCATCTTTTGCCCATTCCATTTCTTGTGGGCTTGCGCAAAAAAGACCTTCTCTCAAATCAAAAAATGGGGTGTTTCCTTTCGGAATCTGCGGATTAAACCCTAAATAAGTCGCCAATTTACTCATAAATGAAACGGGAATATTCGCAACAGATTCTTGCGTGCCATCCAAATAAACATAGCTATCCCAAAGAAATTGAAACACGACAGAGTTGGGCTCTGACTCCTGTACCGTTTTGCTGCAAAGCTCCGAAATAAATACACTTACAGCCGTTTTATGTATCGAAAATGGTATTTCCCGAAAGGGATAACCCGACCGGGCTTCCTTGATGCGGTGCATTTTCTTTTCTTCCCGATAATAGGCGACGATATCCACCAAGCTCCCTGGCTGAAACAAACTAGCCCCCGTCGTGGACTTCGCCTTTCGTACACCGCTTATAATAAAATGTTGCAGCCCTTTGGCTTCTGTATAAATATCCGTGATAAAACTCGTCTCACTGTATTTTACCGACCGAAAAACTATGCCTTTAGTAGAAATTAACATCGGCTATATGAGTCTAAAACTCCGCACTGCCTGGAAATCTGGGGAAGGGTATCACATCTCGGATATTGGTCATACCCGTTACAAACAACACCAATCGCTCAAACCCTAATCCAAATCCAGCATGTGGACAAGACCCATAGACACGTGTATCCAAGTACCATTGCATCTCGTCAAGTGGGATATTCATCTCTTTCATACGTGTATGAAGCACATCTAAACGCTCTTCACGCTGCGAACCACCCACCAACTCTCCAATACCCGGCACCAAAATATCCATAGCGGCAACCGTCTTGTCATCATCGTTCATACGCATATAAAATGCCTTGATTCCTTTCGGATAATCCGTAATAATGACGGGTTTTTTGAACTTCTTTTCCACTAAATACCGCTCATGCTCCGACTGCAAATCCATGCCCCACTCTTCGACAGGATAAGTAAATTTTCCTTTTTTGTTAGGTTTAGAATTTCTTAGGATATTAAAAGCTTCGGTGTAAGTGATTCTTTCAAATTTATTATCAAGAATCCCCTGCAATTTTTCTAACAATGGAAAAGAGCGTTCATTTTGGGGTTTATTTTTTTCTTCGTTTTCTAAGCGTGTCGCCAAAAACGCCAAATCTAACTTGCCATGCTCAAGTACATAGCCCACGACATATTGGAGCATATTTTCCGCAAGGTCCATATCATCTTCTAGGTTTGAGAAAGCCATTTCTGGCTCCACCATCCAAAATTCTGCAAGATGTCTAGTTGTATTGGAGTTTTCCGCACGAAAAGTCGGCCCAAAAGTATAGACATTAGATAGCGCCATCGCCCCGAGCTCTGCTTCCAATTGACCCGAAACGGTCAAATTAGTCTCTTTTCCAAAGAAATCATTAGCGTAATCCACATGACCATCTTCGGACTTAGGCACATTATTTAGGTCAAGCGTGGTCACCTTAAACATCTCCCCCGCTCCTTCAGCATCAGAGCCCGTGATAATCGGCGTATTCAAGTAAAAAAATCCCCGATCATTAAAAAACTTGTGGATGGCGTAAGCCAAATGGTGTCGAATCCGAAAAATCGCCCCGAAAGTCTGCGTCCGAAAACGCAAATGTCCATTTTTACGTAAAAATTCTAGGCTATGCCGTTTCGGCTGTAGTGGATAAGTATCCGCATTGCTATCTCCAGTAATCAAAATCTCATCGGCCACTAATTCCATCGTTTGGCCATGCCCTTGGCTTTCTATCAATTTTCCTGTAGCAATAAGTGCCGCTCCAGGGGTAATCCTTTTTAGGAGGTCTTCGGGGAAAGCTTCTCTGTCCACCACGACTTGTAGATTGACAATAGTCGAGCCATCGTTCAGGGCAATAAATTGATTATTCCGAAAGGTTCTTACCCATCCTTTAACCGTGATAATTTGCCCATCAGGAGTGCTTTTGAGCAATCGGGTGATTCTGGTTTTCTTGTTCATCATATCCTATACGTTATTCTTTCCAAAATGAATAGGCAAAGATAAGCAATAACTTGGTTTCTAGTTGTTTGTGGTGGCTTTTTAATCAATAAGCGCCAATACTCAAAAGTGCCAAA
The DNA here is from genome assembly GCA_964438645.1 of uncultured Saprospiraceae bacterium. Classification (GTDB taxonomy): domain Bacteria; phylum Bacteroidota; class Bacteroidia; order Chitinophagales; family Saprospiraceae; genus HyVt-613. Next base: position 2,845 of record CAYTLX010000307.1, read on the forward strand.
GTACACGCCATTTCGGCTACAATACCTGCTTTTTCGAGTCTTGCGACAAAATCAGGGTTTTCGGTACCGGGGTTAAAAAGTACTCGCTTGGGCTTCAAGCCGATGAGATAATCGTAGTATGGTGGTTGATGTTTCGCCCCTAGATACAAGGAAATGGTATGGAGCTCGTCAATTTGAGCAGGATAATCTGTCTGAATGGTGGTATTTCCAATTTGCCCCGCTCGCCGTCCTAAAGCCACTACTTCAATTCCATTATTTTCTAATCGCCTTACGGCTAAATGTGCGTATCTACTTGGGTTGGGTGACGCCCCAAATACCATGGTCTTTTTTGTCTTCATGGAACAAGAAACATTTTTTCTTCCATTTGGTTGGCTTGTAACATCGGAGACCGTAGCCCTTTATTTTGTTCAATTGTGCAATCGTTCAACTGAAAC
>CAYTLX010000308.1:0-3277 GCA_964438645.1 uncultured Saprospiraceae bacterium
AATCTACAGCCGAGTATTTAGCTAAGCAGTAATTGAGTTTTTGCGCATCGTTAGCTGTACATAAAATAAAGGGCTATTATCTCTAGGGATGATGGCCTTTTTTTGCGCAAGCGTACTATCCACCGTCAAATTTTGCGAATCTCTTTGCTTAAATGCCTTTCTGCGTATATTAACGGAACATTACCGCTTGACTTTCGTCAAAAAGTACTTAATGGTCTCCACTTTGCGTTTAGGAGAGTATAAAATCAGCAAAATGTTAAAACAAATTTTAATCGTTTTTTTACTGTTTGGTGCGGTCGGGCTAGGCATAAGTCAAAATAGAAATCTGACTCCTGACGATGAAAAGAGCCTGATGAAGCAAGAAGCAGATCTAGGCATGTTGGCGTATCTCATCATCAATGACTCGATGGATATCAACCGTTTTGCGGCGGTAAAAGCCTTTATTCCCCAGCTGGTCACAGCATTAAAGACCAAAAACTCCTTTCAGTATCCCTTTACGCAATTGCAGAGTTATATTTCAATTCTTTATCCACCAGATAGTACTTTTCGGATTATTACATGGCAAGTCCAAGGCGAAGGAGACTTTCAAAATTTTGGAGCCATCCAAATGAATCAAGAAGCATTAAAACTATACCCATTGATTGATCGCTCCGAGACTTATGCCGATGTGGAACAAAAGATCTTGAAGCCGAATGAGTGGTTTGGGGCTATTTATTATCGCTTGATGCCTTTGACGAAGAAAAAGAACAATGCTAAGTATGTGTTGTTTGGCTTTGACAATTTTAACCCGATGACTAGGCGCAAAGTATTAGATATTTTGTCGTTTGATTCAGATGGCAAACCTGTTTTTGGGGCTCCAGTTTTGGAGTACGAAGACGGAACCGTCAAAAATAGAATGGTCATGGAGTATTATTCTGGCGCAACGACCACGCTTAATTATGATGTGGATCGCAAGAAGATTATTTATGATCATTTGATTACGCATAACGACAAAAACGGGGCGGCACTTCGTGTATCTGATGGCTCCTATGAAGGGTTTGAATTTAAAAGGGGAAAACTAAAACATATCGACAAGGTCTTTCACTTGAAAGTGGAAGAACCGCCGATGCCTTTTCCAGTTTTACAAGATCAAAAAGGAAAAGACGTCATCGGACGACCAAAAGGCTAATAGACCATGAATAAAGACGACTACAAAGCATCTTACTCTGAGAAGAAACTTTGGAAAAAGCTCAAAAAATTTGCGACAGCGATAGGGGCAAAAATGACCTATACTATTTTGCTCTTGTTTTATGCTTATAAGCGAAAAGAGACACCCCGCTGGGCCAAAAATATTGTTTTAGGAGCGCTTGGTTACTTGATTGCGCCCATAGATGCCATTCCTGACATTTCTCCCATTATCGGTTTTACGGATGACCTAGGTGTATTGTCCTTTGGGTTGGTCGCCATCGCCGCTTACGTCAATGATGATGTGAAGAGCAAAGCTCGTAAAAAGCTAAACAAATGGTTTGGCGATGTGGATGAGCAGGATTTGGAAGATGTAGATGGAAAATTGGGGTGAATTTGTAACTGAGTCGGCTGTTGCTTGATAGGTGATGGGACACCCTGTTTATTTTGGTAGATGTGTAAGATTTTGATTCTTTACCTTCAATTGAGCGACTGCGCACTTGAACGATTGAACGATTACTGTAAGGTAAAAAGGTAAAAAATAAAGCAGTCACGAGCAACCAGCCCCATTCAATGACTAATCTGCTTAGTCGTCCGCGCCCCCAATTCTTTAATTTTCTCCGCTTTCCCAAGCATCGTATCGCCATATCTTTTGCCTTCGGACAGCTTATTCATGGCATTATTCCAATGATTTTGGGCACTATCAAGGCGTTTGCCGACATTTTGCATCTCTTCGATAAAGGCGGCAAATTTATCATATAGTTGACCACTAATTTTGGCAATTTCTTGGACAGATTTGCTTTGTTTGTCTTGGCGCCAGAGATAGGAGACCGTGCGCAAAGTAGCCAGTAGGGTAGAAGTCGTTACGATGACGATATTTTGTTCTAGAGCATCTGTCAGGATGTTGGGGTCTTCTTGGATGGCTATGGCAAAAGCAGGCTCAATCGGAACAAATAAAATCACATAGTCAGGAGCTCTTAGGCTTTGGATATTTTGGTATTGCTTGTTGCTCAAATCCTTGATATGTTGTCGAATGCTTTTGACATGTGCCTTTAGGTGCTGCTTGCGCAAATCAGCTTGCTCTTCATTAAAAAATCGATCAAAATCCTTGAGAGAGACCTTCGAGTCTATGATTAAATGTTTATTTTCTGGAAGGTGAATGATGAAGTCTGGACGCTGAACTTTACCATTTTCAGAAGACGCTGAAAATTGGGTAGAAAAATGAATTTTCTTTTTTAGTCCTGTGTTTTCTAAGATTCTTTCTAGTTGTATTTCGCCCCAATTACCTTGCATCTTATTGTCTCCTTTTAGGGCTTTCGCCAAATTGTTGGCATCGGTGGATAGTTGCAGATTAAGGCTACGTAGATGCTTTAGTTCTTCACGAATAGAGATACGTTCGTCCGTTTCTTGTAAAAACTTTTGATCTAAATCCTTTTTAAAATCACCAATTTTCTCCTTAAAGGGGGTCAGTATTTCATCCATCTGGTGCCTGTTGGTCATCGTAAATTGCCGTGTTTTTTCCGTAAGGAGCTTTGTGGCTATCAATTCAAATTCTTGGAGCGCCTGCTTGCGCAAAAGAGCGGCATCCTGTTCTTGTTTTTTGAATTGTTCTTCCATGTATTTTAGCGAAATATTTTTTTCCGAAAGGGCAATCTCCGCCTGACGGAGCTCTTGTTTGGCTTCATTGTAATCTGCCCGCACGACGTCTGTTTGTTCTTGCAGTGTATTATAGGTTTCTTTGTTGACATACTTCTCCGCTATGAGCTGCTCCGCATAATTTTGCTTATCGATCGCCAGCCGACTTTTAAGTATTAGCCAAATGACGATGCCACCGAGTAATGCACCGCCCAATAGAAATAATAACGCAGTAGTTAAATCCATTATAGGTAATTTGTTGATTTAATGCCGCTAAGATAACACAAATTATTACAATGAGTGTAGATTTACTACAAAATGTTTGATATTTTTCTTTCCTAAAAGTGACGTCTGCTTAGCAAATGAAAAATATCTTAAAAAATACTTGGTTGGTGCGTGAGATTTTGATTCTTTGCATTCAATTGCTAAAATCTTCACCTAAGCCCAGAAAAGAGCAAGGTGGCAGCCGCCGCAGGCA
>CAYTLX010000309.1:0-3267 GCA_964438645.1 uncultured Saprospiraceae bacterium
GTGGACTTTAGGACTTATAGTCATGAAGCGATGTTGGTGGATGCTAAGAGCTAATGGGTTTGTTGTTGGCTGGAGTTGTCTAATACTTCGCTTTCCCAATAATTTTATACCCAAAAGCTCGTAGCAGAATCAAGAAATGGTTCCATAGATTGGGGACAAAACCATAGTGCTTACGCAAAATAGTATAGCGATTTTTTAGTGATTGCTTATGATGCTGGCGCGAAGTGCCCCCAATCTCAAAATCAGCCAAAATTAAAGGAATAAAGGTGTTTTTTCGAGACTTTTTGAGTGCATTAATGACCCAGTCAATGTCTGCCGCAAGGTTGTTAGCAATATAAGGTTGGACAATAGATAAGCGTGGCAAAAAGCCTTGGTGACTCACCACCATGCCCTTTTTCAGGGACTTCCAGTTTAAATTTTGCGGAAGCTGCTGTGTCGTCACCTGGCTACGAGTGCCTAATTCTTGCCCATTTGGGTTAACCATCATGACTTCGCCATATAGGATATCCGTATCGCTTTCGCAAAAAGACACCATCCGCTCCACGGTATCATCTGCATGAATCCAATCTCCCGCATTGATAAACCATACAAAATCACCCGTTGCCCACTTCAGGCCTTTATTCATCGCATCATAAAGCCCTTTATCTGGCTCACTTATCGCTTTCGCAATGCGGTCTCCATATCCTTCTACAATTTGAAAAGTCTTATCTTTAGATGCACCATCCACCACGATAAGCTCCACATGATCATAAGTTTGTCGCAAGACTGACTCAATGGTCTTTTTGATGACCGTCTCACAATTATAAGTGACTGTGATAATGGATATTTTTGGATGCATGGTGGTTTAACGAGATATCCGTTTAATGGTTTAAGCGTATCGGATAAATGAGTAAAAAACAACATAGGTGACTTTTGTCATCAAAGCACTAAATAAGTGTCGTAATAACGACAATTTTCTCTCTGTTTCCTTATTTTTGTTGCTGTTGAACCATTTATCCCGATACAAATTTAGACCATGAACAGAACCTATACCCTATCCCAACTACTGATTCTGTTGTTATTTACCTTTTCCTTGACGGCACAAGAAGTCCGTTCTATTGACGGTACAGGAAATAATATCGCTCACCCTGAATGGGGTGCGTATGACTCTCCTTTACTAACTCCTTCAGGATTGGATTTTTCAGATGGAGTTTCAGAGCCTTCTGGAATATCCCGACCAGACCCAAGAAATATAAGTAATACTTTGTTTGCCCAAAGCCATGATATTCCAAGTCCCTTAAATCTAAGTGATTTTTGCTGGGCTTTTGGGCAAATAATGGATCACGACATCGTCCTAGTCACAGAAAATTCCGAAAGCTTAGTCATCAAAATCCCCCAATGTGATGAGTTTTTTGACCCGCTTTGTTCGGGGACTGCGACCTTAGGGATTCATCGCACTAAATTTGATCCGACCACAGGCACATCTCCCGATAATCCAAGGCGTTTTCACAATGAAATCACCCATTGGATGGATGCTTCTTTTCTGTATGGCTCTACCGATGCCCGAAATCATTGGCTACGAAGTTTCGAGAACGGTCGGCTAAAAACATCTCATGGAAATCTATTACCTTATAACACATTTACAGGCGAATTTAACTCTCCCATAGATTTGGATGCGCCCGAAATGGCCTTCGTGTCGCACACACCTGGACTGCATAAATTCTTTGTTGCAGGAGATGTCCGAGCTAATGAAAATCTGCTATTAACGGCTCTCCAAACACTCTGGTTACGTGAGCACAATCGCATTGCGGATTCTCTATCCCTAGAGTATCCCCAATGGAGTGATGAGAAGATTTTTCAAAAGACCAGAAGGCTGATTATCGGTCTAATGCAGCACATTGCTTATGATGAATGGCTACCAGAAGTCGGTATTTTCTTGCCACAATATCAAGGATATGACCCCACCGTTAATCCCAATATGACTAATCTTTTTTCGGTGGCTTCCTTCCGAATAGGCCATACGATAGTTGGAGAAGATTTTTGGCGACTGGATGCTAAAGGCGATACGATTCCGCAAGGAAATATCAGACTTAAAGATGCCTATTTTCAATCCAGCAAATGGATTCAACAAGCAGGTCTTGAGCCTATTTTTCGGGGAATGGCAGCACACCATCAACAAGCTTTCGATGCCAAATTAGTCGATGATTTACGAAATAGGCTGTTTGGTGATCCTGGTCAAGGGGGTTTGGATTTAGCCGCAATTAATATTTTACGGGGTAGAGAACGGGGACTCCCTGACTTGAATACCATTCGGGTGGCTTATGGACTCCCCAAAGTAACACGTTATTCCGAAATAACAGAAGATGTCCAAAAACAAGCTAAAATCAAGGCGCTTTATTGGGATATTGATGATATTGACCCTTGGGTCGGTCTGCTTTTGGAAGATAGACTGCCCAATAAAATGATGGGCGAAACGATGTACGCAACCCTTTATCGTCAATTTCAACGCTTGCGGGATGGAGACCGCTTCTTTTACTTGAACGACCCCGAGCTTTCGCAAACAGAAATTAATTGGATAAATAACACCATGCTTTCAGATTTAGTCATGAGAAATACAGATGTCAAACTCATGCAAAGAGAGTTAATTGTGGCAATGCCTAGGGACGAAATCATCAAGGAGCATGTCGATATGGATGAAGATGTTTTGGCTTCTTATGCGCTACCCAATCCAGTGCCCAAAAACGAGGCGGTACACATTGTCATTGCGTCTCCAGAAGCAACGCAAGCAGATATTACTTTGATGGATTTTAGCGGCAGACAGCTTATCTCAAATACTATTGATTTGAACAAAGGAAAAACGGTGCATACTTTTAATCTCAAGCATTACCCTAGCGGTATTTATTTGGTTAAGGTAACTAGTGGTGGTGCGCAGACTGTAGAACGGGTGATTAAGGAGTAGTGGTAAAGGGCAGGAACATTACGGATTCTCCACTCAATATCTGTGCATAATCAGTCGCATCCGTGCCTTCCGTGTTCTTGTGCTCATGCTACGGTAAAGGGCAGGAACACAGATTGGACGGATGTAACGGAAAAGGACGGATTTTTTATTTGCTTGCGCAAATTACGGATTCTCCACTCAATATCTGTGCATAATCAGTCGCATCCGTGCCTTCCGGGTTCTTGTGCTCATGCTGTAACCCACGAATTGATTTCCACATTTTCTTGGTATTCTAGTATATTATGGGCATGTTTGCAATAGAAAAAACTAAAATATGCAGCTGACCAAAG
>CAYTLX010000310.1:0-3253 GCA_964438645.1 uncultured Saprospiraceae bacterium
CATCAGGCTCATCTCCAGCCGATACTCCAGAATTATCTAAATCAAGATAAGCATGTACATTGTTACCACGGGTAATGGTATATTCTGCGCCATCTTGACCATCGGTATCATGCCAGCCATAAGGAGAAGCGTTTAGGTCTGCGGGATCTGTAAGTAACTGCCGTGGGCCATAGATAGGGCCTTCGATATTGTACGGAAAGACATTATACGAAGAGCCGTCTGCACCCGCCCTGTTTTGGGTCACGGTATGCTGGTGATTTTCGTCTATACAGGTCGTGCTATTTTGTCTTGTGAAAGATTGACGGTCAAAAGAACAATGAACCGTCATGCTTCTTTTTTCCAATACTTTTCCGGTAACGGCATCCACTTTAAAAGACCATAAGTCCCCTTGATTTATCGGTTGAACCATGATGTCCCATGCTAGATTGAATCTGTCTCCTTGCGGAAAATAGCTCAGTCGGCTGGTGATGTCAATCTGTGCGATGTCTCCTTTGTCATACCGAATATAGTTTTCTTTTCTTTCCTTGATGGCTGGAATAATCGCATTTTTCGGTAAGTCAAAGCCTTTTAGTACGATACGCAGTGCATCATCTGCTTTAATATTTGCGGAAGCAGCATTGGTCTTGTCAGCAATATTCTTATAAAAACGATTATTTGCTATCAGTACTTTCCCCGAAGGCAAAATGCTAATGTTGTAAATGGCATTATACAATTCTATGCCGTGAATCCGCTGATTGTAATAAAGTGTCGTGACTTGGTTGTGTTTTGTGTAAACATCATTGACCAAGGCAATGTCACTGATATCAGCCCGTTGGAGCTGCCAATCGGCTAGGTGGTTTTCCAAGTATTGCTTCGCAATTTGCTCTGGATTAATTTGGGTATTTTCTGCTTGCGCCAAAATAAAAAGGGGCAAAGACAAGAAAAAGAGTGTAAAATACTTTTTCATTCGCATGGTTTAGAAGATTTTTTAATGGTAACTCCTTAGGAGCCTATTTTTAGGTATAAAATCGGCATTTTATAACAAAAAATTGCCCTACCTAAACAGTTAGTTTTTCAAAGATAACTTTTTATCTTAGATAATGCCTTTTGTAAGGCTAATTTTAACTATTATTTGCTCGTATTATTTAGTTTTGTCTTGGGTTTAACCAAAAAAATGAAGATAACTGCTTAGGTAATCCTATTTTTAGACAGAAAATAGGCATTTTAGGGCAAAAAATTGCGGGTTCCTAAACAGTTATAAATGAAGATTTATGCGGATTATTCAATTAACAGACCTGCATATTGCTGAAATCGGCGAGACTACGATATTAAATATCGATGTAAGGGCAAAATTCAAAAGTGTTTTAGCGGAAGCGAAGAGATTGGCGCCCGATTTATTGGTTGTGACGGGGGATTTGTGCTATCAATCTGGCGAAAAATCCATTTATCAGTGGGTCAAAAGGGAGTTGGATCAATGTTAATATCGATCATTGCTTTTTTTCTTGTGGCACAATCTCTTTTTTTGACTCATAGAACTATCCATTCAGATAAAAAAAAGCCCCGAAGGGCTTTTTTTTAGTTTGTTGTGTTCTTGGTATTGCTGAGAATGTGTGTGTTTTGGTTTTCAGCTCTAGTTTGTTCTGTTCCAGTGTTTTTGTTATGTCCCTAAAAAAGAAGTTCTGTTTGTGTTGTTTGTTGATACAAAGATAGGAGCATGTCGTTCGATGTACAAGTTAAAACCAAACAAGTTAGGCTATTTTGACTATTTTGGTGACATGAAAAAGGGTTGTTTTTTTGATTTCTGAGCTTGTAATTGATTGATATAGAGTGGCTTATCTTGTGTGTCGGGTGACTTTTTTATGCAAATAACTTGTTTGGAGCATAGATTACAACTAAAAACAAACCCATACGTTTCGGAGCTAATACAAAAAAAGAAAAAATGGCTCAAGCCTTTATAGATAGTCCTGTCCTGTTATTATTTATCGTGGCCGCCACTGGTTATTGGTTAGGTAATATCCGTATCAAAGGGTTTAAGATGGGGGTTGCTGCGATATTGTTTGTAGGATTGGCTTTTGGGGGGATGAATTCCAATTTTAAGATACCAGAAATCATTGTGATTTTGGGTTTAACGATATTTGTCTATAGTATTGGCCTAAAGAGTGGGCCTACATTTTTTGCGACTTTCCGGCAACGGGGCATCAAGGACATTTATTTTATAGTTGCGATGCTCACCGTTTCGGCAGGGATTACGGTGGGGATTCATTATTTATTGGGGTTTAATCCTGCTTCCACAGGCGGTATTTTTGCAGGAAGTAGTACCAATACCCCTGCTTTGGCTGGATTATTAGATGTTATTCGTCACGAGCAGCATCCTGATAGTTTGCTTGCGCAAAAAGCAGTTATTGGTTATTCGTTGTCTTATCCAGTGGCGATTTTTGGGGCGATTCTAGCCATTGTCTTAGCCATCAAAATATTGAAAATAGATTTCCGCAAGGAAGAAGAAGACGTAAAAGATGACTTCCCAGTCAAACAAGAAGTACTAACTTGTACCATTGAAATCACGAATCCAGACCGCACCCATATTTCGATTCGAGACCTAAAGCGGTTGTATCACTGGAAGATTGTCTTTGGGCGGATTCAGCGAGTTGATGGCACTATTGAGCTGATTAATTGGGATTCAAGATTTCACCTAGGGGACAAAGTAGTCGTCGTCGGCAACAAAAGGATGGTCGAAGAAGTTACGCAGTCATTAGGCAAAAAAGATCCAGAAGGCATCCAAATCAATGGCCAGTCAGAATATACCACGAAGCGGATTTTTGTGTCTAACGTCAAAATAGCGGGAGAGCGTCTAGCTACACTCAATCTGAGCGAGCGTTTTGCGGCAATTATTACTCGAATCCGTAGAAATGATATGGACTTGCTCCCCAATGCAGGAACGACCCTAGAGTTAGGCGATCAGGTTCAGTTTATCGCAAGGCGAAAAGACATTAGTAAATTATCTGAATTCTTTGGGGATTCTTTTGAAGCTCTAGGGAAAATAAATTTGCTGTCATTTGGTATGGGTATGGCTTTGGGGTTACTACTCGGCATGGTGAATATTGAGTTGCCTGGGGGTATTTCTTTCAAGTTGGGTTTTGCAGGCGGCCCTATTATTGTTGCTCTTATCTTGGGTGCCTTGCGGCGAACGGGCCCTATTGTTTGGATCTTGCCTCATAGTGCCAATACCACCTTGCAGCAAATTGGGCTGATTTTCTTGTTAGCAGGAATTGGCGTC
>CAYTLX010000311.1:0-3243 GCA_964438645.1 uncultured Saprospiraceae bacterium
AAATAAAAAAATTACACTATCCATTTTGCGGTAATTACTGCACAAAAAATTTCTCTTTGCTTTACCTTTCCCGTGGCGATACTCGCTGCGCTCGTCTCTACATCTTGCAAATTAATTTGCAAGTCCACTCGTTCAGCTTGCTTGACTCGGAGTCATTCGCAAATTTTCATTTTGTTACCATGCGGTTGCCCTTGCTGAAAGCAATACCTATAAAAGGGTTTCGCAAAGTGAGACAAAATGAAAATTTGGGGGTGGAGCGCTCAAATCAGCCTCCTACCCCATCCCCAAAAAACCACAAATAATCCCCGTAGCCATTGCCGCATTCAATGACTCTGCTTTTCGACTAGGATCTCCTGGTATGGTAATGATTTTATCGGCTAAATCAAACGCTTTTTGCGAAAGCCCCTTACCTTCATTGCCAATCATCAAAGCATACGCATTCGCCTGACTATCAAGGTCTTGTATGGGTGTACCTTTCATCGCTGTCGCTAAAATCTCTGCTTCTCCCCTATTTTGCGCTAGCTCATCCAAATCCATCACAGACATCCCAACCTGAAATATCGACGACATCGAAGCCTGTATCACCTTGGGATTAAAAAAATCAACGCTATTGGGAGATGCAATCACCTGCTGGATACCAAACCAATCTGCCACACGCAAGATAGTCCCCATGTTCCCAGGATTCTGAATATCTTCTAGATAAATCGCTTTCAGTCCTTCACCTTCAAAAGAAATATCTGAGCGAAGTTGGGGTTGTTTGGCGACAACCAAAATGGGGGTGGGCGTTTTTAGAGCACTGATTTTTTTCATCTCCCTTTCGGAAATAGAGATAATTTTTTGCGTAAGCGAAGCATCCAGTTTCTTTGCGTAAGCATCCACCCACTTGTCTAATGCAAATACATGCTGAATACTTAGGCCTGAAGTAGCCAACCCATCCATCGCCATTTTGTGCCCTTCAAAAAAAAAGGCAGTTGATTGACGCCGATTTTTCAATTGGTGCAACCCTTTCACATACTTTTCTTGATTTTTACTCAGCATTTTTTACTCTGGTTGTATTCCTAATACCTATTCGTATCATAAATTATTAATAATAAAATCCGTCATCTTCGTAAATAGATGCAACCGAGTCTTACCCCCATAAATTCCATGATTCTTATTCGTATAGATATAGGTTTCATATTGCTTATTGGCTTCTACCAAAGCTCTGGCCATTTCGGCAGAATTTTGAAAGTGCACATTATCATCCGCCAAGCCATGCACTAGGAGATACTTTCCTTTTAATTGATCGGCAAAATAGATGGGAGAGTTGTCATGATATCCCTGTGGATTCTCTTTTTCTGTCCGCATAAAACGCTCGGTATAGATGCTGTCATACCATTTCCAATTAGTCACTGGTGCTACGGCAATCCCCATCTCGAAGACATCATTGCCTTTCAAAAGACAAAGCGAAGACATGTATCCGCCATAGCTCCAACCAAAAATCCCCGTGCGCTTTTCATCAATGAAAGGCTTGGCACTCAAGTACTTAGCTGCTTCAATCTGGTCAATTGTTTCATAATGTCCAAGCTGCATATAGGTCATTTTTTTAAATTCTGCCCCACGCCCGCCCGTGCCACGATTATCTACGCAAGCCACCACATAGCCTTTTTGTGCAAGCATCTGAAACCACCAATAAAAAGCACCCATCCACTGATCGGTCACTTGCTGATTACCTGGCCCGCCATAAAGATACATGAACAATGGGTATTTTTTATTGGGATCATAAAGCGGCGGCTTGATCATATATCCATTTAATTTTACACCTTCTGTGGTCTTAAAATCAAAAAATTCAACAGATGTACATCCATGATTTTTAATTTCATCCGTTATTGGTCGATTGTCTTGGAGCACGCGCACACGCTTACCTGCATTCGTATAAATGGTATAAGTCGCAGGTCTATTAATCGTAGAATACGTCAACGTGTAATAATCGAAAGTGGGGCTAAAACTAATTTCATTCCATCCTTTTTGTTTCGTAATTCTACTCTTTTTACGACCTTTTAAATTAATCTTATAGACATCTCGCACCTTAGCACCCCGTTCATAAGACTGATAATAAATCATGTTTCGGCTCTGGTCAAATCCCTGAAACTTGCTCACGCCCCAGTCGCCTTTGGTTATCTGCTTGCGCAAATGCCCATCCATATCGTACAAATAGATGTGATTATAACCACTCCGATCACTGGTCCACAAAAACTGTTTGCCATCTGGCAAAAAGGTTAGATTATTATATTCATCGACATAATATTTGCTCTTTTCTTCTAAAAGAATAGATGATTTTCCTGTTTGCGCATCTGCTTTATAGAGTATCAAGTGATTTTGATGGCGATTCAGATGTATGAAAGTCAACCAGTTTGGGTCTTTAGACCATTGGATTTTTGCGATGTAGGTGTCCTTATCTTTGCCCGTCTCTACTTTGATTTTTTTGGCGGAAGCGATGTCATAAATGTACAAATCAACGACCGAATTCTTCTCTCCGACTTTGGGGTATTTATAGGTATAAGGCGTTGGATATACATCGTCATTATAGTAATTTAATGTATATTCTTTTACTTCGGATTCATCAAAGCGATAATAAGCAATCTTCTTGCTATCAGGCGCCCATTGATACGCTCTCACTAGCCCCAATTCTTCTTCATATACCCAGTCCGAAGCCCCATTTATGATGTGATTCACCTTGCCATCCATAGTAATCTGAGTCACTTTATTGGATGCTAAGTCCTTGACATACATATTGTTATCATACACAAAGGCAATTTCCTTGGAGTCTGGGCTCAAGAGTGCATACCTTTGCTTTCCTTTCGGAAAAACGGGAACTTGGCTTTTATCATTTAGGTCAAAAACAATGTAATTCGCCCGTGTAGAATGGCGATAAATATGCTCTACATCCTTAGAAAAGACAATTTTTTGCTCATCATCCGAGAAGCGATAATCCGCAAAATCCGTTAGACCTAATTCATCTCCATCAAAAATAATCCCTGCACTTTGACCCGTTTTTATATCGTATTTTAGGATTTGATTACCTTCCTGACGGGAATAATAACGCCCGTCTTTCATAAACTTAAATCCGGGTACCGAGCGCGCGTATAACTTGGCACTATACCATATATCTTGAAGTTGGATTTTTTCTTGGGTAATGCCACTTGCATTTAGCACCAGCATCAAAAAGAAGACTGCTATGTATCTCATTGGTTTTTATTTTTT
>CAYTLX010000312.1:0-3201 GCA_964438645.1 uncultured Saprospiraceae bacterium
TCCTTGTCTTTGTTTAGAATATAAATGGAAGGAGTCGTTTTGACGTTATATACGGTCTTAAAATGCGATGAATATTTTGGGTCTGCTAGGTTCATCATATCGTCAAACTCATGATCTTTAATAAAATCCCAGCACTTACTTACCTTTTCGTCTCCGAGTTCGTTACAAATGGTGATGACTTCAACTTGGTCTTTGTATTCTTTAAAGAATTTGACTAGGAAAGGAGCTGCTTTTTTGCAATGCCCACATTCAGGAGACCAAAAGAAAAGGAGAGTATAAGGCTTATCCACATCATAAATGGATTGTGCGGAGCCATCTCGCTTGTATAGCGTCATATTAGGCGCTTTTTTGCCGATTAGTACAGGATCTAAAAGGTAAGCATCACGCAGTATTTTGGCGAGTTGATCTTCGCCGACCCATGGCGTCTTCCCCTCGGCATAATATTTTTTGGCAAGGTGGACATATACCGCATCAAATCCAACAATCTTAGAGCTGGCATACTTATTCAAAAATTCAATTAAATAGTATTTATACATTTCCTTGTTGGGTTCCATTTTCGTCAAAACCTTATCTAACTCCAAAGAAATCGTATCAGGATGCTGTGGTACCAGCTTGTCAATATAAAAGGTCATCTTTCTGTCAAAAAAGTTGGTATAGAGTAGGCGCTCATCCCCAAAATCTATGTTATCCCAATAATGTGCACGGTAATAATAGTATTGTTCCTTTTGGACTTCTTTGGAATCACCTTTAAAGTCAGGCATTTTGACTTCCGTCAAACTTTTTACCATCAGCGCTGGGAAGGTGCCTGCATGTTTTTGGATGAATTTCTTTTGATAATCACTTACATCCGTATCGATATTTTCTAGTTCTTTTTTCAGCTCAGCCACTTTTGCAGTGTTTTTGAGCGAATCTTGGATATGGATTTGGTCTCTAAGTTTTTCGGCTTTCGGCCGTTGACTTTTCAGAAAATCGCCATATTCTTGGAATAGCTTATTGCTAGAAGAGTGCTTAAATTTTAAGGAGTTGTTTAAATCCTTAAAATCGGCACTTATCGAAAAGTGATGGTCGTTTTTGTCCACTAAAAATTCTAGGAAGTCGTTTTTGGGTTGTAAAACGATAAGATACATGCCATTTTTGATGGTGTCATTGCCTTCAAATACAAAATGTCCCTTTTTTATTTGCGTAAGCGTATCCTTGATGTATTGCTTATCTCCAAATTTATATCCAATCAAAATCGTGTCATGTGGATAGTTTTTGAGCTCTATTTTGATTTTGTAGTCAGTTTGAGCCTGTACATTGAAGGCAAACAATGCTAAAAAGAGTAAGCTGGTCAAAAATTTCATCAATTATTGTTTTTTGCAAAAAATCAGTAGAAAAGTGGTTATGCTTGCGCAAAAACGCTTGAGAAGGCTAACGTAAATATAAGCGCAAAATTCTAACCTATTTTCATAAACAGGTAATAAAAGCTAGGGTTTAAAATTGTGTTAACAAAAAAAGTACATTTGGGCGTGTTTCTCGGGAATTTTGGGTTATTTGGATGGATTCACTTGGTCTTGGGCGATCAGTCGCTCCATGGTACTGGACAACTCTTTTGCTAAAATATTTTTGGCGATGATTATTTTATCTTTGTTCAAAATATATACAGTAGGCGTCATTTTTACATAGTAAGCGGTTTTGAAGCTTGAAGTATATTTTGGGTCAGCGAGATTAATCATCTTGTTGTATTCATGATCCGTTACACCTTGCCAACATTTTTTTACTTTTTCGTCGCCGATTTCGTTACAAATGGTGATTACTTCAACTTGGTCTTTGTACTTATCGAAAAATTTGACTAGGTAGGGAGCCGCCTTTTGGCAATGACCACAATCAGGCCCCCAAAAGAAGAGTAGGGTATAGGGTTTGTCCGAGTCATAAATAGACATGGCGCTGCCATCTTGCTTGTAAAGCGTGATATTGGGGGCTTTTTTGCCAATTAAAACGGGCTCTAGTAACTCGACATCTCGAAGAATGGATGCTAGTTGGTCTTCGGTTATCCTAGTGGATTTCCCTTTGGCAAAATAGTTTTTTACTAAATGAACATACACGGCATCCAGCCCTTTTGTCACGGTATGAGCATATTTGTTAAGCCAAGCAACTAGGTAATATTGATACATTTCGTTGTTTTCGGTCATTCTGGTGAGTAAAACATCCATCTCTTGCGAAATAGTATCGGGGTGTTGGGGGATAAACTCATTCATGTAATAGGTCATTTTTTCGTCAAAAAAATTGGTATAAAGAAGTCGTTTATCGTCAAAATCAATATTATCCCAGAAGTGTGCACGTTGATAAGCTAGGCTTTGGGTTAATATTTCTTCTGTGCTACCTGTAAAGCTAGGAAGTTTTATGGGGCTAAGGCTTTGGGCGATTAAGGCGGGGAAAGTGCCTTTATGTTGTTTGATGAAGTCTGCTTGGAATGCGCCAATTTCTGTGTCAAGACTTTTTAAGTCTGCTTTTATTTTTTGTTGGTTTTCGGGGGTGTCAGGGAGTGATTTTTTTTTCTGGATGATTTGAGCCATCTGGTCTTGTTTGCTTTTCAGAAAAGCTTCGTATTCTTTGAAAAGTTGATTGCTGGAAGAGTTTTTATAAACCAATGTTTGAAGTACATTTTGGGCATCGGCTGCTATGGCAAAGTGGTGGTCATTGTAGTCTATGATAAACTCTAAAAATTCATTTTTGGGCTGTAAAACGATAAAATATAAGCCATTTTTGATGGAATCCTTTCCTTCAAAGACGAACTGCCCATTTGAGTTTAGCGTAAGCGTATCCTTGGGATATTTTTGGCTACCATATTCATAGCCGATTAGAAGTGTCTTGTAAGGATAATTTTTTAGGGTTATTTCAATTTTGTAGTCACTTTGTGCTTGGCTTCTTGAAGCGAATAGTAAAAGTAAAAGGCTAGCGATGAGTTTCATTAGATACTTTTTTTAGCGTGGAAAAGGGCATTTTGCGCAAGCAGAAGTGAAAATCTACTTTTTTGGTGAAAAGGGAATGAAAAAGTACCACTTTAAAACTGTATTAACACTAATAAAGGGGAAAGGTGGTGACGGATAAAAGGGGGCTTTGTGGATTAAATCTTACAGTAAAGCCAAGAAAAAAGCAAGGTGGCCGCCGCCGCAGGCAATGGATTGTGAAATTTATTTCACACCTTCGAGTAGCGGAGCG
>CAYTLX010000313.1:0-3195 GCA_964438645.1 uncultured Saprospiraceae bacterium
TTAATATCGGTAAAAACAAGCTTTTAGCGGTCAATGGATTTATACATTTTGGTAAAGGTCCAAGCATTTGGAAAGGCAAAAAGGTGTCCCCAAAATCAATTTATTTGGATGGACAACTAAATGATTTCCCTTTCACCATCATGGAAGACATCATCAAAACGGGCATTTCGGAAACGGCTGGAGCATTTGATGGAAAGATAATAATAGAAGGGCCACTAACTGGGCCCGAATTCAATGGCGTAGCCAATATTAAAACTGGCGAAGTGACCATCGACTACCTAAAGACTCACTACTTCATCAACAATCAAAAAATAAAAATAACCACCACTAAATTTGATGCGACAGGACAATTATTAGAAGACAAATACGGTAACAAGGCCTTCATCGAAGGGGGGCTTACGCACCAGCGTTTCAAAAACTGGGGATTGGATGTCAGCATTCGCTCTGATAAATTCTTAGTCCTAGACACCAAAAAAGGAGATAATCCACTCTACTATGGGCGCTGTTTGGCAGATGCATTTGCCAAGTTTAGTGGTAATTTTAAGCAGCCCAAGCTTCGAGTGTTCGGAAAAAGCTTAAAGAATACGGACTTAAAGCTTCTTTTTACGGATGAAAAGCAAATTGGGGAAACCAAATTCGTCAAATTTGTTTCATTTAAAGAAGAAAACGAAAAAATAAATGAACCCGAAGATGAGCTAACGACCACCAAAACAGGATTGGATATTGACATGCAACTAGAACTCACCGAAGATGCCGACATGCAATTAATCTTTGACGAAGTATCTGGAGACATCATCAAAAGCCAAGGTACGGGCACTTTTAACCTACAATACAAACGTTCGGGGGAGTTTACTATGAACGGTCAATATGTCATTAAAAAAGGGCAGTACCTATTTACGTTGCTCAACTTTATCAATAAACCCTTCATCATCGAACCTGGCGGCACCATCACATGGCGAAAGGATCCGATGAAGGCAGAATTAAACATACAAGCACTGTATCAAGGCCTTAGCGCCCCAGTTTATAGCCTTATTAAGGAAGAGTTAAGCTCCATAGGCACATCATCAGACATCAAAGATGCCCAAAGGCCTAGTCCTATTGATCTTGGACTTATACTAACAGGGCCCATGCTTCAGCCGAACATTGCCTTTACTTTAGACATCCAAAACTTAATCGGCAGCAATAAAAACTTTGTCGCAAACAAGCTAAATTTTATTCAAAACGATCCCAATGAGCTCAATCGACAAGTATTTGGCTTATTAGTATTTGGGGGATTTTTACCGCCAGGCAACTCTCTGGGCCTAGAAAATGGTGATGCTGTGGGTACAGGTATCGCTAGTACCATCTCTGAATTACTTTCTAGCCAATTTACACTATACGTAAACTCCTTATTATCGGAAGTCGTAGGTACTGGAAAGTTCTACTCAGGCATGGAAGTGGACGTCGGGCTGAATATTTATCAGACTTATCAAGCGACAGGTACGGACAATACGAGTTTTCAATCTAGAGCCTTCCAATTCAATCTAAAGAATCATTTCTTTAATAACAGAGTCACCGTACAACTAGGGGGCAATGTTGACTTAGATAATAACCAAATCAATCCAGCAGCAACTTCTGATTTTTCGGGGGATATTCTTATTGAGATTGTCTTATCAAAAAATCGAAGATACCGCATGCAGGTCTATAATAGATTTGCGCCAGACTATACGGGAACCGCCAAAAACAGGATGAAATCTGGTGTAGGGCTTAGCTACCAACGAGAATTTAACTCTTTTCAGGAATTATTTAAGGGCTTGCGCAAAGCGGTAAAGTAACTGGTTGGTCTTTGTTCTTTGGGACGCAGCAAGCTGCTTTGGTGCTGCCGAAGCGGCTTACTCCCGCGACGAATGCGCCGTAGATGCATGACGATGCAACAGCACCAAAGGACGCAGCCTGTCCCAAAGAACAACAGCGACTACAACTAACATCCAATGACCTTTATCCAACTCAAAAGATGATTTCGCTCATATTGTTATTTAGACTTCATACAAATAAGCATTATTCCCTTAAATATCAATAAAAAACACATAAAAAAGATGCACAATTAACAATTCCTTAATAGATTTGCCTAGCATTTAAAAAATGCACTCCTAAACAGGTACGCATAAAACATAACGGGCTAATTCTCACGAAAAAAGCTCCCTTTTCAAACCAAATAGAATCAACGATATGAGTTGGATTTCTAACCTTTTCACCTCTTCCATAGGACGCAAATTGATCATGAGTCTTACTGGTCTTTTCTTTGTTGTCTTTTTACTGGTTCATTTAATCGGTAATTTGCAGTTATTACATGCAGATGGGGGCAATGCGTTTAACCATTACGCAGAATTTATGGCACACAATGGTCTTATCCAAGGCATGTCTTGGGTGATGAAATTTCTTTTTGGCTTACATGCCGTCCAAGGCCTAATTCTTTGGCGTCAAAACGCTACTGCTAAAGGTCAAAAATATGCGGTAAAAGTAACCAACAACACCACTTTTGCGGGTCGAAATATGATTTGGCTAGGTATTCTGTTATTGGTTTTTCTGGTTTTACACATGGGTGATTTCTGGTTTCAGATGCACTACGGCGATTTAGGGGAGCTAGATGGCGTAAAAGATTTGGCTAAGTTAGTGGCCATCAAATTTAGCAGCCCAATATATGTTGGATGGTATGTCTTTTCCATGATTGTTTTAGGGATTCACCTGTGGCATGGATTTGATAGTGCCTTTCAGACATTGGGAGCCAGACATCCTAAGTACGATGGGCTAGTCTCTGGACTAGGTAAATTTTTTGCTATTGCATTGGCATTGGGATTTGCTATTATCCCTATCCTAATGTTCATTAATCATTAATCCAACCAAACCTACGATATATGAAATTCAACGGAAATGTTCCTGAAGGGCCTATAGCCACAAAATGGGCAGATTATATCTCTAAGATGCCTTTAGTGGCACCTAATAACAAGAGAAAATTAGACATCATTGTGGTCGGTACGGGATTAGCAGGTGCTTCGGCTGCTGCTTCTTTTGGAGAAATGGGCTACAATGTCAAAGTCTTTACCTACCACGACAGTCCTAGACGGGCGCATAGTATCGCAGCTCAAGGGGGTATCAATGCGTCCAAAAACTATCAAAATGATGGGGATAGTGACTATAGATTGTTTTATGATACCG
>CAYTLX010000314.1:0-3180 GCA_964438645.1 uncultured Saprospiraceae bacterium
TGTTTCAAAATGTCTCGGGCGGCAGCACCTTTCGACGGGCTAAAGCCCATCTTACTGGGTGGCAGCAATACAACGGGCTCAAATTCGTAGCTACTCAAATAATGCCAAATTGCAGAAAAAGAACTAGCTTTGTTGTTACAAAACCATAACATCATGCGTAAAATTCTCTTTCCCGTCTTAATTTCCTTTTTACTCCCTTTTTCTGCCTTTGCAGGCGAAGGAATGTGGTTGCCTTTCCTTTTGGGGCAACTCAACGAAGCAGATATGCAGTCCTTAGGGATGAAAATGACTGCCGAAGACATTTATTCTGTCAACAAAGGTTCACTCAAAGATGCGATTGTGCATTTCAATGGTGGATGCTCTTCTTCTATCATTTCGCCGCAAGGCTTACTACTCACCAACCACCACTGTGGATATTCTGCCATCCAAACGCATTCCACGCTCCAAAATAACTATCTTCAAGATGGCTTTTGGGCGATGAAACAATCCGATGAGCTCAAAAATGATCACCTTGTTGCCACCTTTATCGAACGCATCGAAGATGTGACAAAAGATATTTTGAAAGGCGTCACCGACCAAATGACGACTAAAGAACGCAAGGACAAAACATCCCAAAATATCAAAGCTTTTCAAAAGGCTTACGCCAAAAAACCAACCGAAGACATCCTGATTAAACCTTTCTTTAAGGGCAATCAATATATCCTTTTTGTGACCATCACTTATAGAGATATTCGTTTAGTTGGGGCGCCGCCTTCTGCCATCGGAAAATTTGGCGCAGATACCGATAATTGGGAGTGGCCTAGGCATACTGGAGACTTTTCTTTATTTAGAATCTATGCCGACAAAAACAATATGCCCGCAGACTACTCTCCTGATAATCAACCACTTAAGCCAAAGCATTTTCTACCGGTATCTTTGGATGGTGTCGAGACGGGGGACTTCACTTTGATTTATGGCTTTCCGGGAAGGACGAATGAATACTTGCCTTCCTTCGCCGTCAAACAGGTGCAAGATGTCATTGATCCTGCCCGTATTGAGATTCGGGATCATGCGCTTAAAATATTGGATAAAGCGATGCGTAGTGACGCCAATATCCGCTTGCAATACGCTTCCAAATATGCCCGTATTGCAAACTATTGGAAAAAATGGATAGGTGAAAGAAGCGGATTAATTCGGACTCATGCCGTAGAAAAAAAGCAAAAAACGGAAGTTCAATTTGCTCAGCGCCTTGCGGCAAAACCTGCGCTTAACCAAAAATATGGGGAGCTATTAGCGGACATGGATTATAAGTATCAAGAAATCGAATTATTGGCTGTTTATAGAGCGTACTTTCATGAGCTCTTCTTCCGAAATATAGAGATTTTTAAGCCTGCCAACTCGTTAAGAAGATTTTTAGCGAAAGCGAATGATGAAAACTATAAGGAACTCGCTCCTGCTACCAAAAAATCCCTAGAACGTTTTTATAAGGACTATCAGCCCACTGTGGATCGGGATGTTTTCAAGTCACTGATGCAGCTTTATACTGATAATGTTTGTACGGCTTATTTTCCCAACATCTTGCTGGAAGACCGCTTTTTGGAAGGTTATGATATGGAGCAGCTTGCGTCTGAATTTTATGACCACTCCATCCTAACACAGCCCAAAAAACTACTCCAACTAATCGACGAGAAGAAAATAGATGAGATTAAAAACGACCCTGCCTATCGGTTATTTATGGATATTGTAGATGCGTACAGCACTCGATTAAACCCTGAGTATCAGTCACTTAAAGCACCTATCGACAGTATGCAGCGTCAGTATATGGCTGCACTTATGGAAGTCCTTCCGGAAAAGAAATTTTATCCAGATGCCAATGGTACGATGCGCGTTACTTATGGTCAAGTCGAAGGCTATCTGCCTAAAGATGGTGTAGAATATTTGCCAAAAACTTATTTGGATGGCGTCATCGCCAAGTATGTTCCTGGGGATTATGAATTTGACTTGCCACAGCATTTACTGGATTTATACGCCGCTAAAGACTATGGTCCATATGCCGAAAATGGGCGACTACCTGTTAATTTTTTGGGCTCCAATCACACCACAGGCGGCAACTCTGGAAGTGCCGTCATCGATGCTTATGGCAATCTAATTGGGCTTAATTTTGATAGAGTCTGGGAAGGAACCATGAGCGACATGAACTACGACCGTACTATTTGCCGAAATATCATGGTCGATATCCGCTATGTAATGTGGATTATGGATAAGTACGCTGGCGCAAAAAGATTGGTAGATGAAATACAATTCGTACACCCTAAAGCCGGCATGAAAAGTAAAAAACCTTGGAAAGCAAAAAAACGCCGCAAACGAAAATGGTAGAGCCGAACGACCGTTCGGCTTCGTGCGCAAGAGTAAAATGACAGCATCACTATGCCGAGAATAGAAAATAAAAATGCAGACCTTTACTACAAAAAGACAGAAGCAAAAACGGGAATACGTATTGCTTTCTTGCTTTTAGCGGTGTCTATTGCTATAGGTATTTTAGGTTTTACGGTACTAGAAGGATATTCCTTTAGTGAAGCCTTTTACATGACAATCATTACACTTTCTACGGTAGGTTTTACGGAAGTGAAGCCACTTAGTGAAGCGGGGCGCATCTTTGCATCCTTCTATATTATCGGAAATATCGGCATCTATGCATATTCGGCAACGGCCTTTTCAAAATACATCATCGAAGGGGAGATTTTTAAAAATAGATTTCTAAAAAAAATGGACAAGAAAATAAAAGCACTTGATAATCACGTGATTGTCTGCGGTTTAGGAAAATATGGGCGCGAAATCATCCAGTATTTTGACCGACAAAACCAAACCTATGTCATCATCGAACAATCCGAAGAAGCCATCAAAAAAGTAAGTGATAACACCCAACATTTGCTGTGGTTGATTGGGGATGCCACTGATGATAAAATCCTACAACAAGCCAATATCAAAAAGGCAAAATCCATCATCGCCGCCACTGGAGATGACTCTGAAAATATGTTTATCGTGCTTTCCGCAAGGCAGCTAAGTCCCAAAATAGACATCATCTCCCGAGCCATTGCCAAGCGCTCTGAAAAGAAAATGTACTTAGCAGGAGCCGACCATGTCATCATGCCTGACCAAATTGGGGGTTTCTACATGGCGGTACTTGTCAACAAACCCGAT
>CAYTLX010000315.1:0-3159 GCA_964438645.1 uncultured Saprospiraceae bacterium
ATAGATTTTTGGATGTTCAATTGTACAATCGTCCAACTCAACGCCAAAGGCAAATAAACGCCAAAGGCAAATGAACGCCGAAGGACAAATTGAACGCCGCAGGCAAATGAACGCCGCAGGCAAATGAACGCCGCAGGCAAATAAAAGCCGCAGGCAAAATCAAATTCACTTCAAATAACGCTGCATTTTGCCAATATCTTCCTTTATTTTATTGACCAAAAACTGATAGGATGCGACGAAATTGGCGTTGGCGGTGGAGACTTTTGATTTGGCGGCTTCTACTTCGGCATGAAGTTTTTTGATTTGTTTTTCGTGGTTTTCGATTTCTTTTTGAAGATTGATGATGTGTTTTTGTTTTTCTTCAATGGCTTTTTGGTTGGTTTTGATGGCTTCGCTTCGGGCACCAATGTTACTTTTTTGCTGATGGACTAAAGCATTTTGAAATTTAGCGTCTTCGTTTTTGAGTACATCGATGTAATATGCGGCGGATTTTTCTAATTGGTTTGGAGTGACGCCCATGGTTTGCGCAAGCGTATAGGCAGATTTGAATCTAGTGGCTTCGTCCATATTCATTTTGCCTAGGGATTTGATGGCATTCATGAATTCTAGATAGTCATAGCCTGGTTGATTGGCTTTTTCTAGGGCTTGAAGCAGGACATTCATGAATTTTTCATCCGTCTTGCCGTTCATGGCGGCCGTCGGAATAAAAGTCGATTTTTCTATTTTTTCTTGCTTAGGCGCTTCTTTGGGTGTCGCCTTGGAAGATGGGGATTTGTTGGTTGCTACATCTTCGACAACAAACAACGATTTTAGGTTCTTAATGAACTTGCTCATGACCACTTTTTTTCTGAATGGCAAAGCTACGGAAATAATTGATAATGGACAATGGGGTAGCGATGGAAGTGTGACACTGTTTTGATTAACGGGCTGACGCCCGTTTTACTGATGATTAACGGGCTAAAGCCCGTTTACTAAAAAAAGAGCTACTCAAATGAATGAGTAACTCTTTAATTTTTTAGTAGAAAGATTTTGGCTAGAGCTTAGCTCTCCACTTCTTCAAACTCTACATCTTCGACAGCATCATCGCCACCAGTACCATCTTGGGCACCTGCGTCTGCACCTGCATCGGCAGTTGGAGCGCCTTCGGCAGCTTGTTGCGCATTGTAGATGTCTTGGCTAGCTGCCTGCCAAACGTTGTTTAGCTTTTCGACAGCAGGGTCTATTTGAGCGACATCTTGCGAAGCGTGAGCGGTTTTGAGTTCTTCTAAAGCGGCGTCGATTTCTGCTTTTTTATCCGCAGGAATTTTGTCACCATACTCTTTCAATTGCTTTTCGGTTTGGAAGATTAATCCATCGGCCGCATTGATTTTGGTCGCTTTTTCAGCAGCAATTTTATCTGCTTCGGCATTCGCTTCGGCATCTGCCTTCATTTTAGCGATTTCTTCTTCAGAAAGGCCTGTTGAGCCTTCAATTCTAATATGCTGCTCTTTACCTGTTCCTTTATCTTTTGCGGTAACGCTCAAAATACCATTGGCATCCAAATCAAAAGTGACTTCAATCTGTGGAACACCACGTGGTGCTGGTGGAATACCATCCAAAATAAAACGTCCAACCGTTCTGTTATCTTTCGCCATCTTACGCTCTCCTTGTAGGATATGAATCTCTACAGAAGATTGATTGTCCATGGCAGTAGAGTAGGTCTTTGTCTTCTTGGTAGGAATCGCTGTATTGGCTTCCACAACAACATCATAGATGTTATTCATGGTTTCGATACCTAGAGACAATGGCGTTACGTCAAGTAACAACACATCTTTTACATCTCCTGTCAATACACCCCCTTGGATAGAAGCACCCAAAGCGACTACTTCGTCAGGATTTACGCCTTTGTGTGGCTTGATCCCAAAGAATTTTTCGACAGCTTCCTGAATAGCAGGAATACGAGTAGATCCACCCACTAAGATGACTTCATCAATGTCACTCTTAGATACTTTCGCATCTTTCAATGCTTTTTCACAAGGCTTGATAGAGCGAGTCACTAGATTATGTGTTAATTTGTCAAATTGAGCACGAGTCAATTTGTGTACCAAGTGCTTAGGTACTCCATCAACAGCAGTGATATACGGCAGGTTAATTTCGCTAGTAGTTGCCGTAGAAAGCTCTTTTTTGGCTTTTTCAGCGGCTTCTTTTAGACGTTGTAAGGCCATAGGGTCTTTACGCAAGTCCATTTTGTCAGACTTCAAAAACTCTTCTGCAAGGTAGTCAATAATCGCTGCATCAAAATCATCTCCCCCTAAGTGGGTGTCTCCATTAGTTGACTTTACTTCAAAGACGCCATCATCACTCAATTCTAAGATAGAGATGTCAAAAGTACCACCCCCTAAGTCATAAACAGCGATAGTTCTGTCTTTCTTCTGATTATTCAAGCCATAAGCCAATGCTGCTGCAGTCGGCTCGTTGATGATTCTAGCTACTTTAAGGCCAGCGATTTCGCCCGCTTCTCTGGTAGCTTGTCTTTGAGAGTCATTAAAGTAAGCGGGTACCGTAATGACCGCTTCAGTGACTTCTTGTCCTAAGAAATCTTCGGCATTCTTCTTCAATTTTTGAAGAATCATAGCCGCAATTTCTTGAGGCGTATATTTTTTGTCGTCAATTTCAATTCTGACAGTATCGTTAGGGCCTTTGACCACTTTGTAAGGCACCTGTTTGATTTCGTTGCTTACTTCACTATATCGAAGTCCCATAAATCGCTTAATAGACGAAAGCGTTTTTTGTGGATTGGTAATGGCTTGGCGTTTAGCAGGATCTCCTACTTTTCTTTCACCGCCGTCCAAAAAAGCAACAACTGAAGGAGTTGTTCTAGCTCCTTCTTCATTCGGGATGACAGTAGGCTCGTTACCTTCCATTACGGCTACGCAAGAGTTAGTAGTACCTAGGTCAATTCCAATAATCTTACCCATTTTATAGTTTTTTTGATTGTTTACAAATTCGTTCACTTTACTATTATCAATCCCTGTGCCAACGGAATTTTCGGACTTTTTGGCATGGAAATCCTAAAATTTGTCTGCTTTTCTGTCAATTTTTATGTTTTTGGGCTGTTATTTTGTCTTGTACTGGTCTTTGGGACGCTTCGCTTTGGTCTTTGGGACGGGCTGCGCCCTT
>CAYTLX010000316.1:0-3157 GCA_964438645.1 uncultured Saprospiraceae bacterium
TGACCTTATTGCCTGCAATCTTATACAAAAAACTTTTTACCGTAAGGGGATTCGCATTTTCACATTTTTGCCATAAGGTCACAAATGAATCTTGCATAATATCTTCGGACAAAGCAAGGTCTCCACACTTGGAATAGATGAAGTTTCTAATAGACTCTCCGTACTTTATGAATACCGCTTTGAAAGCAGCATCTTGGCAAAGATCGTCGAAGTCAACATTTTTCATAAAGTTTCAGCTTAGCGCAAAGATACATCAATAAGAATTGATAAGGCAAGATAACGCAAAAAAAAATGCTATATTTCTTATCCATACTTTTTGGTCATTTTTTTCTCTTTGAAAATAATCATTTATAAAATAATAACCTTTAAGTAGGGGATTTTCAGCTACTAACGTATTAGGTTTATTAAATTACATAAGTATAAGCACCCCATACAGTGTAACACGAGTGAATAAGAGCCATCCCAAAATGGTTACGATTATAGAGTTGACTAAAGAGAAGGAGATACAATAGGTGCTGGGAATGTAATAGTGGAGATTTATCTTCATTAATTTAACTATTTCTCTTTTTTTTTTGGTCAATTCTTTTTTTTAGGTAGGGTATTTTTTTAGTAGTGCGTATTACGGGCATAATTGGATGGGATTCAAAAAATAAATTCTACCTGCTAGACAGGATGCCATAGAAAAGATGTAGTGCCCTCCAACAATGTGAGATAAGGGGTTACTGATTTAAGGGAATCAGTGCCCCTTATTATTTAGCTTAAGTTCTTAGTACAACGATTTGGCGGGATGATGGTCTAACAACAATACATCTACTTACTTTCAGTCGTACTAGATTAAGGTAAATGACTAAGGATCAAGGGCTTGCAAATTTTATTTTCTCTATTTTTTCTAAAAATAAGGAAATACCTTCCCCGAAAAATAAATGGTTTTTTAATAGCACCATGTCGGGCTAATTTTGAGCAATCAACTAAGAACCATTGCTCAAAAAAACCTTGTTATTGCATTTTTTTGTAATATCCGTTACTTTTGCTCATGAACACATGGATTCATTACGATTCCAACACTTACACACATTATTGAAAACCACTGATTTATACTGGTTAAATCAGTTAATCAACACTACTATGAAACTTTTCAAGCACCTTAGCTTGTACGCTATCTTTTTATGCCTACCCATCTTCCTTCCTGCCCAAATACACTATACGGCTAATACGCACACGACAGAATTTACCTATCCATTTGGTTTTGGAGCTAATTTAGGGGTATATACTGGTTGGTCTGACCAAGACCTGACGGCGCTCATCGCTGGTGATCCCCAAAAAAATATAGAAGGAGCAAGTGGTAATACCGTTAGGCCGACCCTTCCGGAAAATTTCTTAGAACAATGGGGCTATGATATCCGAGAAGATGCTTTTGAATACTATCGACACATCGGTATGCAGGGAATTGTGGCGTTTGTTGGCTTCCCTTCGGATGCTCATCGTGAAACTACGGAGCATTGTCCTGGAGTGCGCTCTAATATGTTCAAGAATATGTACACCCCCATCTGGGACAATGGCGAAAACGGAACCCCCGTCAACGATACCAATTACTATGCACTATATCTCTACAAAACCATCCAAATGTATGGGGATAATGTCGATATTTGGGAGATTTCCAACGAGCCTGATTTGACAGGTTCCCCTTCATCCTATCAAGGTCCGGAAGTACTTGATAGCTGGTGGAATAGAGACCCAACTCCTTGCGAATTAGCCATTAAAGCCCCCATTCAGTACTATATCCGCATGTTGCGCATCAGTTATGAAGTGATAAAATCCGAACAACCTGATGACTATATTGCATTAGGTGGTGTTGGCTTTCCTAGTTTTGTGGATGCACTCTTACGAAATACCGATAATCCTGATCATGGAGCTGCCACCAATGAATTTCCATTAAAAGGTGGGGCTTATTTTGATATTTGTAGCTTTCATACTTACCCACATATTGATGGATCCACACGAGAGTGGTCTAATTCTGCCAACGGTTTTGTTTATTTTAGACATAGTGACCGCACCGTGGACAATGGCTACATCAAATCTTTTTTGGCACATAAAAAAGTGTTAGAAGACCACGGATACACTGGCAATCTCTTTCCTAAAAAGCATTTTATTGTCACGGAGACCAATATTCCTAGCAAGCAATTTGGAGAATTTATTGGTTCCCCTGAAGCCCAACGCAACTATACCATGAAAGTCCTACTAAAATCCATGGAATACGGGATTGAACAGGTTCACTTTTTTACCATCGCCGAAGAAGGTCAATATTTTACGGCAGAGTTTAGCCACATGGGTTTATACAAAAAATTAAATACCGACCCACAATCTCCACAAAACCTTTCGGAACAAGGCACCGCCTTCAAAACCACCGCCCTTTTGACGAAAGGCTATGTCTATGATCCCGAAAAAACTTCAGCGCTCAATTTACCATTAGATATTGATGGGCTTGCGCTAAAAAATACCCAAGGCAAGTATATTTATGCGCTTTGGGCAAAAACCTTTAAAGACCGCAACGAGTCCGTCAATGCCACCTACGAAATCCCTACGGTGGATGACAATAATGTCATGGAAATCTATGATTGGGACTACTCCATTACGGGAGAAAAAGACGCTGTGCCTGGTAGAATTCTTCATCTAACGGGCACTCCCCGTTTTTTCAAACCCATCGGTCAAGCAAAGCTGGCCTTCGAAATACGGCCTATAATTGGCCCAAACCCCGCAAATATCGACTTTCAAGTGGATTATACCCTATTTGATGATGCGGATGTTCAGGTGGATATGTATGATATTTTGGGTGCTCATCTCCTTTCGGTGCTCCCTAAAACACACCAGCTTCCTGGTAATTATTCGACCACTATCACCACGGAGTTTTTTCCTACTGGTGTCTATGTGCTTAGAATTAAAGCTCGTCAACAGACTATTGTGAAGAAGATTATGGTGCAGCATTTTTGAGTTGGAGTTGAAGGAGTTGAGTCGCTTGTCCTAGAGCCTTTGCTAGTTGGTTGAATCGTTCGCTTTGCTCGTGGCTGGAATGTAGTCCGACGGA
Organism: uncultured Saprospiraceae bacterium; assembly: GCA_964438645.1. Lineage (GTDB taxonomy): Bacteria > Bacteroidota > Bacteroidia > Chitinophagales > Saprospiraceae > HyVt-613. Next base: position 3,083 of record CAYTLX010000316.1, read on the forward strand.
ATGAAAGCGGCTGTTCCAGGCTGGGAACTGACATGAGGAGCTCAGCCAGTGCGCAGAGACCATGACAAGGGGGCG
>CAYTLX010000317.1:0-3140 GCA_964438645.1 uncultured Saprospiraceae bacterium
CCTTGGACCTACGGATTAACAGTCCGGCGCTCTAACCAGCTGAGCTAAAGGGGCAATTCTCCATCAAAAACGATTATTTCCGTCGAAATGTTCCTGATTGGGATTGCAAAGGTAGTATCTTTCATTAATTATTGCAATCTTTGCAGAAAAAAAAATAAAATGAGTTTACTAACTGTAGGAACAGTCGCTTTAGACACGATAGAAACTGCCTTTGGAAAAAGAGAAAGAGTAGTTGGTGGTGCTGCCATGTATATTGGCTTGGCTGCTTCAAAATTCACCACACCCATCAACCTAGTCTCTGTGGTGGGGGGTGATTTTCCATCCGATGAATTAGCCTTCATGAAATCTCTAGGCATCAACTTAGATGGACTACAGATCAAAAAAGATGAAAAATCCTTCTTTTGGGCTGGAAAATACCATAAAGACATGAATGGACGAGATACTTTGGCGACCGAATTAAACGTACTTGCCGAGTTCAACCCCATTCTTCCAGAAGCCTACAAAAAGCCAGACTATGTGATGCTAGGCAATCTGACCCCCGAAATCCAGATGCAAGTACTTGACCAACTCAAGAAAAGACCTAAGCTAATCGCTATGGATACCATGAATTTTTGGATGGATGTGGCTTGGGATTCTTTGATGAAAACCATCAAAAAGGTCGATATGCTGCTAATCAACGACGAAGAAGCGCGTCAGATGTCTGGAGAGCACTCTCTCATGAAGGCAGCCAAAGCCATTCTTAAGATGGGGCCCAAAGTCCTAGTCATCAAAAAAGGAGAACACGGCGCCTTACTATTCCAAGACAATGATGTTTTTTATGCCCCTGCGCTCCCCTTAGAAGAAGTCGTTGATCCTACTGGAGCTGGTGATACCTTTGCGGGTGGCATGATGGGCTACTTGGCGATGCAAAACCGCCTTACTAAGGCTAATTTCAAAAAATCTATTATTGTCGGCTCTGCCATGGCTTCCTTCTGTGTTGAAAAATTCTCGAATGAGCGTATGAAAGAAATTACTCAAGATATGGTTCGGATGCGCATTAAACAGTTTGAGCAATTGGTTAAATTCGGAGCTCCTTTGTAAATGGGCGAAGGTCTTTGGTTTTAGTCTTTGGGACGGGCTACGCCCTTTGGTGCTGCCACAGCGACTTACCCACTAGGCGTACACGTCGCAGATGCAAGCCGCTGCGGCAGTACCAAATACCAAGCGACGAAGGAGTACCAAAGACCAAATAAAGAAAAACAATGCCCTATATTCAACAAAATCAATAAAGAAACAAAAAGACATGAGAAGAGATAGAGACCCTATGATTGCTGGAAGGCATCCCGTTTTAGAAGCTTTAAAGAGTAATGTGCCCGTGGACAAGGTGATGTTTCAAAAAGGTATTCGGGGAGATTATGAGAAAGAATTGCGTTGGCTCTGTCGCTCTCGAAACATTCCGCTACAAGTTGTCCCCAAAGAGAAGCTAGGCAAACTATATGGGGGCAATCATCAAGGTGTTTTGGCGATTGGCACCGAAGTAGTTTATCAATCTTTAGAAGATGTCCTACCCCACTTATATGAAAAAGGTCTTACGCCAAAAATCGTAGTTTTAGATGGCATTACAGACGTCCGAAATTTCGGCGCGATTGCGCGATCTGCCGAAGTATTTGGGATTCATGCCATAGTTATTTCTTCCAAAAATGGGGCTTCCGCCAATTCCTTTGCCGTCAAAACATCAGCTGGTGCTTTGCTAAAAATCCCTGTTTGTCGAGAAAAAAGCCTAGCAGGTGCCTTCAAATTACTCAAAGAAAATGGCATCACACTTATCGGTACCGACCTTGCGGCCAAAAAAAGTATCCGTGAAATGGATTGGAAACGACCTTTTGCCTTAGTGCTAGGTGCTGAAGGCGAAGGAATCGGCTCCGCCACTCGCCGTGAATTAGATGAGCTGTGCATCATCCCACAAACAGGCGAAACCGACTCCCTAAATGTGAGCGTCGCCGCTGGAATTGTTTTTTATGAAAGTAGCTTGTTGGAGGGTTAGGATATTGGGGCGCTTCGCTTTTGGGGCGTTCCTTCGTCACTTTTGGGGCTTTGGGTGGACACGTTTAATCGTCCAAGGCGGTATCATTCAATTCAACTTCTCAACCAGCGACGTCTCAACCAGCGATGTCCGTAGGACAAGCGCTCAACCAGCGACGTCCGTAGGACAAGCGACTCAACCAGCGCAGCGACTCAACCAGCGACGTCCGCAGGACAAGCGTCTCAACCAGCGAAGCGCTCAACCAGCGACGTCCGCAGGACAAGCGTCTCAACTAGCGTAGCGACTCAACTTCTCAACTCATTCAGGGCTCAGTACCCAGAAGTCAACAAAAGGTCTAAATTAATCGTCTTTATACCAAATCGACGCCCTAAATATTCGTTGGTTAAGCTTCCTTTAAAAGTATAGACGCCATTGCGCAAGCCTGTATCCGAAAACAACATCTGCTCCAAACCACCATGATTAGATGCTCGTTTCATGATACTTGTCAAGATATTGCTGATAGCCATAGAAGCCGTTTGGGAAACCATTGAAGGGATATTGGGAACACAATAATGAATCACATCGTGCTTAATAAAAGTGGGGTTTTTGTGGGTGGTCACTTCTGATGTTTCAAAACAGCCCCCTTGATCAATACTTACATCCACGATAACGGATCCTGCTTTCATCTGCGTCACCAAATCTTCCGAAATCACCATCGGCGCTCTCCCCGAGTCAGAATGCAGCGCTCCGATAGCCACATCTGCTTCCAGAAGTTGTTTTTTTAGGCTTATGGGGTCTAGTACCGAAGTAAATAACTGCTTGCCAATATTATTTTGAAGCCGAACCAGCTTATCAATATTATCATCAAAAATGCGAACTTCTGCCCCTAGCCCCAAAGCCGTACGTGTCGCAAATTCTGCCACCACACCTGCACCTAAAATAACGACTTTAGCTGGTGGAACTCCTGCGATACCGCCCAGTAAAATTCCATTTCCACCATGAAAATTAGTGAGTAATTCTGCGGCAGTATGCATTGCAAAAATACCTGAAATCTCGCTCATCACCCGTACAACTGGAAAAATACCTTTGTCATTGTGCAAATATTCCATAGCGATGGCTATGACCCGTTTTTGCTTCA
>CAYTLX010000318.1:0-3120 GCA_964438645.1 uncultured Saprospiraceae bacterium
TCTCGGGCGGCAGCACGTTGCGTCGTTGCATCGTTACGTGACACCCAATTCACAGGCGGCAGCCCCTTTGCTTTCCGACGGGCTAAAGCCCATCTTACTAGTGCGTCACCCCCAAAACCGATAAGCTTCCCCCATCAGAAAAACATCTTTTTCCATTGGCAATTCCAAAAAACCATCAATTCTAGTCAAATTAGCCAAATCCCCTGAGCCATTGCCTTTTTGCGGAAGCGCCCAAGTCACCCCATTTTCATCCGTTTCAATTTTTACCGAAAGGAAGTACTGCATCGCTTTATCAAACTTAAAATCTTCCTTCAAACGAGCATATTGACCACTCATTGCGTCCAATCCTAAGCTTTGTCGTATCCACGGCAAAACATAACGAATAGTTCCCATAAAAGTAGCCACAGGATTGCCTGGAAGCGCAAAAACAATATTGCTATCCGTCCTACCAAACCAAAATGGCTTACCAGGCCGCTGCGCCACCCGATGAAAAAGTTTCTCAACACCCAACTCATCCATAACTTCTGGAATAAAATCAAATTTCCCCTTAGAAACACCGCCACTCAAGATCAACACATCATATTCGGACAAACACATTGCTAACTTCGCCACAATCTCTTCTTTGGCATCATCGGTATGCAAAATATCAACCCAAGCCCCCATCTTACCAAGCGATGCCGCTATCGAAAACACATTGGAACGACGGATTTGGTGTGGCTCAGGCTGTTCACTCACATCCACTAATTCATCCCCTGTGGACAAGATAACGATAGAAGGGAGTTTCTTCACTAGAAGCTCAAACTTACCAATAGTCGCCGCAATATTTATCTCCGCAGGAGTAATCTGCTTCCCCGCAGGAGTAATAACATCGCCCTTTTTTTGATCCTTTCCTTTAGGGTGTATGTGATTATTTTTCTTAACATTGTGCCCTTCTTGAATCGTTGCCTTTCCATCCTTAATAATCAACCATTCATACTGGACAACCGTATCAAACCCTAAGGTCAAAATCGCACCAGTCATAATCTCCACACAATTTCCTTCCGCTTCTGCGGCCGTTTGTGGAGCACCTGCCGCTTGCATTCCAATAATAGGAAAAGTCCGCTGTCCCTTGTCATAATCTTCAAACCTAATGGCAATTCCATCATAACTCACCCGATCAAAAGGTGGAAAATCACGATCCGCAACCAAATCTTCCGCCAATACACGCCCCACACTCTGCCCCAAAGGCACTAACTCTTCGCCATATTCTCGTGCATTAGAAAGAATTATTTTCGTAATCTCTTGTACTGTTTTCATGTCCGCAAAGGTAGGTATTTTTTCGCTTTGGGTCTTTGATCTTTGGGGCGAGCTACACTCTTTGGTGCTACCGAAGCGAATTACGACCGTAACGTACACTCGTAGAGGTCTGCCGCTGCGGTAGCTCTAAAGACCAATAGCGACCGCCGGGAGCGCCAAAGACCAAAATAAAATCCTATCTTCGCACCATGAAATCAGTAGCAATCTTTTGTGGTTCGAGTAGTGGTAGTCATCCTATTTTTACGAAAGTAACCAAACAATTAGCCATACTCCTTGCGGAGAAAAAAATCACCATGGTTTTTGGGGGTGGATCCGTTGGATTAATGGGTACCTTGGCGAACCAAACCATTACTAGTGGTGGCGTATCTATCGGAGTGATTCCTGAGAGATTACAAGATATGGAACTCGGACATTCCGGTATTACCAAAATGTATGTCGTGGACAGCATGCATACTCGAAAAGAGAAAATGGCAGAGTTGTCTGAAGCATTTGTCGCTCTAGCTGGCGGCATGGGCACCATAGAAGAAATAACCGAGATGTTCACTTTGACACAACTAGGATATTTCAATAAGCCATGTATCTTACTGAATACCAATGGATTCTATGACCATTTCATCGCATTCATGGATACTATGGTCAAGAATAAATTTTTGAAACAAGCCCATAGAGAGATGATGTTGGTGGCTAATACCCCCGAAGAAGTCATCCAACTCCTTGAAAATCCTCCAGTTCATTATATTCCTAAATGGCAATAAAAATATGTAACTGTTGAGTCCACTCCGAAAAGACAATATACATTTTTGTTTGGAGATTCCTATTTCAACAATGATTTCAGGCTGCTTTTAGTTGCACAATTGCACAATTGAACAAATAAAAAATATGCACCTGCTCCTACAAGGTTTAAGCAACTACAGATTTCGACGGGCAACTCCTCTTTTCGTCGGCTAAAGCCCATGTTACTTAAGCGGCAGCAGCGTTGCTTCTTTGCGCCGTTGCGTGATACTCAAGTCGCGGGCGGCAGCACCACCAAACATCCAATATTAAATCAAATTTTTCCTGTATATTTGCTACGAACTCGCAAAACAAAAATACAATGAAAATATTCTCTCCTTCCCAAATTCGCCAAATTGAAGAAGCGACTTTTAATCACCCCACACGCCCCGTACCTTATTTAGCCTTGATGGAAGAAGCTGGGGCGGCTTTTACGGAGTTATTCCTTGCAGACTATTCTTTTGCTGAAAAAGTAACCCTTTTCTGTGGCTCGGGAAATAATGGCGGTGACGGATTAGTTGCCGCACGATTATTGAGCATGGAAGGGCTCGATGTTGCTGTGGTGCAAGTTAAAACTGGAGAACCTACCGTCGGCTTTCAAGAAAACCTAAAACGGCTTCCTAGCCATGGGAAAATAGAACAATATTCCATTAATAAAGGAGATGATTTATCAACTATTTTCAAAGAAATATTTCCAACCCATCAAGATCATATTCTGGTAGATGCCATTTTTGGTCTTGGACTAAATCGCCCCATTACGGGTTATTGGGCAACGCTAATTGATAAAATAAATAATCAAGGATACGATATTGTTTCATTAGACATGCCTTCTGGAATGTTTGCCAATGCGCCAATAGATGGAGCCGCCATAAAGGCAACGACAACCTACACCTTCCACAGCCCCAAGCTCAGCTTTTTCTTTCCAGAAAATGAAGAATATTTGGGGGATTGGGACTATGCAGATATTTCGTTAGATGAAGAAGCCATCGCATCTACCCCGTCCAATATTCATGTCATTTCCTACGAAAATCTCCCTGAAATACCCAAACGCCC
>CAYTLX010000319.1:0-3112 GCA_964438645.1 uncultured Saprospiraceae bacterium
TAAGTAGCGTTGGTCGTTTTTAGTTGGGCAATACCCTGATTCATGACATCTTCTAGCCAATTAAGAAGCACCTGAGCACCTTGCGTCATTAAAAGGATGCGTTTGTCAGGCATGGGATTTTATTTAAGACAGGAAAGGGATGGCTACCACTTCATGCGGCTACGGGAGCTAGTCGAATTGGGGCCGCCAGTTTTTGGAGAAGCAGGTCTTTCTTTGGCGAGACCTAGTATTTTTAGGGTAGATTGAGCGGCATGTTGCTCGGCACTTTTCTTATTAAAGTCATCGGCAACACCATATTTTTTACCATCCACAATGACCGCAATTTTGAATCGATCTCTTTTTTGTAATTTATACTTAGAAACGGTCCTAAACTCGATGGCTTTAGAGTGCTTTTGCGACCATTCGAGTAATTGGCTTTTATAGTTATCATCATAGGTTTCTAAGTCATGAATATCAAGATATTGACGGAGAATTTTATTAATGATTAATTTTTTGCCTTTCTCATAACCTAATTCAAAGTAAATCGCTCCTGCAAGTGCTTCAAACGCATTGCCGAGCATAGATTGAGATATTTTAGTATCGTTGTATTGCTCTAAAAGCTCATCAAGTCCCATCTTAGCACCGATGGCATTTAAGGAATCTCTTTTGACGATTTTGGAGCGCATTTTTGTCATAAATCCTTCGTCACTCTCTGGGTATTTTAGGAATAAATATTCGGCAACGATGGCACTTAGCATGGCATCTCCCAAAAACTCCAATCGCTCATTATTACGTAGAGAGTTGGCATTTTGGTTGTGTGAAGATTTGTGGTAAAAAGCTAGTTTGAATAAGCTGAGTTTAGCAGGCACAAAACCCATTAATTGGTATATTCTTCTCGCCAAGGCTTTTTCCTTGGAGAAGTAAAGATTGTATATTTTATGTATTAATCTGAACAAGCGAATTAGATTTTTCTAAAAATAATAGAAGCGTTGTGACCACCAAACCCGAAAGTGTTACTGATGGCAATATTAACGGGTTTAAACTGTGGTTTATTGAAAGTCAGGTTTAATTTTGAGTCTATATTAGGATCATCCGTAAAATGGTTGATGGTAGGGGGTATAAAGCTATTTTTGATAGCTAATATACAGGCAATTCCTTCCACCGCACCAGCAGCACCTAATAGATGCCCAGTCATGGATTTTGTAGAGCTAATGTTAAGATTATACGCATGTGCGCCAAAAAGTTCCTTAATGGCTTTAGTTTCTGCAAGATCTCCAAGTGGGGTGGAAGTACCATGAACATTGATGTAATCAATATCTTCGAGTTTTATCTTTGCATCTGCAACGGCATTTTTCATGACGTTTTTAGCTCCTAAGCCTTCGGGGTGTGGTGCGGTGATGTGGTGCGCATCCGCTGTGGCTGCTCCACCAATCACTTCAGCATAGATTTTGGCGCCACGTGCTATGGCATGCTCGTATTCTTCAAAAACCAAAGCACCAGCACCTTCGCCTAAGATAAAACCATCTCTATCGGCATCAAAAGGTCTTGAGGCAGTGGCAGGGTCATCATTCCTTTCGGAAAGGGCTTTCATCGCATTAAAACCACCAATTCCTGTTTCGGAAATGGCGGCTTCCGATCCGCCCGTAATCATCATATCTACTTTACCCAATCTAATTAAATCCATTGATGTGGTCATCGCATGAGAAGAGCTTGCGCAAGCAGATACTGTCGCATAATTGGGTCCACGAAATCCATATTTGATAGAGATGAGCCCTGGAGCAATATCTGGAATCATTTTGGGAATCATAAAAGGGCTGTATCTAGGATTGCCATTACCTGTTGCAAAATCAGATATATTTTGCTGTAAAGTAGTTAATCCACCAATGCCTGCCCCCCAAATCACTCCTACTCGATCCAAGTCTAGTGACTCTATATCAAGCTGGGCATCTACTATGGCTTGATCTGCTGCTGCCACGGCAAGCTGCGCGAATCTGTCCATCCGACGGGATTCTTTGCGACCCACGAGTGCGGCGGCATCAAAATCTTTGACTTCGCAGGCAAATCTAGTTCTAAATTTTTCGGCATTAAAAAGCGTGATAGGTGCGCACCCACTTTTGCCCTCCTTTAGGGCTTGATGATAAGCATCTAAGCTATTCCCAATTGGGGTCAAAGCCCCCATTCCTGTTACAACAACTCTTTTCATTAATCAAATATTCATTAATCCAAGTCCAAATTTAACGCTAAAAAGACAAAATCTAGCAAAAAAAACAGAATATTTTGGAATGTTAGTAAAATTAAATGGGCTTCTATCTAAAATACGTCCAATTGGTGTACGAAGATAGCCCAATTACTAAAGAAAAGTGAATGTGTAACTATTTAGGTACCCGCCAATTTTCTGCCTAAAAACAGAGCCCCCTAAACAGTTACGTGAATGTTTTACTTTCCCCAGCCTGATAAAGAGTCGATGGTTAGATATCCTATCGACCAGTTCAGACATAAAAACAGCGGACAGAAATCAATCTATCCGCCATTTATTTAGCTAAATACTAGTATTTAAGTATTTTTTTCAACGTAAGATACCGCTTCTCCAACAGTTTGGATTTTTTCAGCTTCTTCATCGGGTATAGAAATATCAAATTCCTTTTCCAATTCCATAATCAGCTCTACGGTATCGAGTGAGTCAGCTCCTAAATCATTTATGAAGTTGGCTTCTGTGGTTACGTCTGCTTCATCTACTCCTAAACGGTCAATGATGATAGCGCGTACTTTGTCAGCAATGTTAGACATTTTTATTCTAATTTTGTGATTAAATTTGGTGCAAAGAAACATTAAACATGTCTTTTGTCCAAAGGTTTTCGCTTTTTTTTGTTTATGAATTTATTAACATTATATATTATTCTGTTGATTATCAATAGTTTAGGGCTAAAAGTACTAGGTGAGTTATTTTTGGATATTTTTAAAAAATGAGTAAATCATAGTTACTTTTGTCTTTTTTTACCGCATTAGGACGTTAGAAATGGATGCTAGACCACATTTTATCCCTACCTTTGTGTTTCAGTAACTGTTTAGGTACCCGCTAATTTTTGCCATAAAATGCCCTTTTTGCGCCTGTTTTTGCTATTTTTTTATCACG
>CAYTLX010000320.1:0-3085 GCA_964438645.1 uncultured Saprospiraceae bacterium
TTTTTTTGATATTTAACATTTAACTAGTGGGGTTGGAAATGAATTTCCAACTGCCATAAAAACAGCCATTGGAATGGCTTCCAATGGCTGAATCTATTACAATGACTGAAAGCCAAAAATTAGGGTTTCTTCACTCTTTCAACACCTTCCCCACGCCCATCAATGCCCCCATTTTATTTTTCACTTGATACATATACATACCTTGCGGCAAAAAAGAAATATCTATGGGTGCTTGATGATTGATTTTTTGCGCAAGCACAACACTACCTGACAAGTCTATTAGCTCTAGATTTGCCAAATCTGTGCCCTTGGGCAGATCAAATTGGATGTAGTCTTTGGCGGGGTTGGGATAAATGGTCACAAGATTTTCAAATCCAGAAATAAAAGTCTCTCCCACCACGACACCACTTGGACCAATCTTTAGGGCATATAGCCCCCAAACAGAAGAATAAAAAGACTCTGTTTTCAGGCCATAAAGCAAACAACCTCCATCCGAAGTCGCTAGCACTCCTCTAACGTAGTAGAAGTTCGACCCTAAAGTATCGTATTTTACATCCCATATCTTTTCAGCTTTTTCATTATATTTTGCACAAAAGATAGCATTACTATTTGTGGAAACACTTAAAAAGGAATACCCTCCAACAATAAAAGTCGAATCAGATGACTTCGCCAATAGCCGTTGCTCTGTCTCTACATTCCCAATAATAGAATCCGCATTATAAATAGATAGAATATGCGTATTTAATAAGTCCAAATCATAAGACATTGTGCCCACCATTACTCCTGCACCAGTTGCAAAAGGTGTCAAGTGGCTTTCAAAATAAGATGCCCAAAAAATTGTAGAGTCATTTACCAGTTCAATATCTGCTCCCCCAATCGGAAACTTTTCTGGAGCTGTTGGATAAGCCCCAAATAAATAGATATCAACAATATTAAACGAATCATCCGTAATCGCAAGGGCATTTCCAGAGATTACATATCCACTTCCATCCGCTTTGGGCAAAATATGTGGCATTTTCCAACCAATATCTGAATAGTACTTCTCTAACAGTTCAAAGCTCTCCAAATCAACTTTACCCGCAACCGAATTACCAGTTTGCCAACGATTCACTCCAGCAAACAGCAACTCTTTTTTATTGACTTCTAAGTAAAAGGTAAACATATTATACTTCTTACTTGCAAGCAAAGGAATTAAAACTTCACTCATTAGTACTAGGTCTTTAGAAAAGTACCCAATCCAAATATTAGTAACCACTCCAAACGGCTTTGCAACTGCCCTTCCCACCACCATATATGAACTATCATTCTCAAAAATATCAACTGGAGTGATCTCATATTCGTCACTCAAATAGAAGATACTATCTGTCAAACTACCCAAAGAATCTAACTTCATAAGAGTCATAGCAAGCTCATCTGCACTCGTGTACATTTTACCTACCAAAAGATATTCATTATTACTTATCTCTAACCCAGAAGTAAAACTCTGATAATGTTTATTATCATTTTGATAGAACTCAAAACCAATCTGGGCATGCACGACAGAAGCAGCCAAAATTAAAACCAATAATACTTTCATTTTCATTAGATTAGATTATACCTAGCAAGCAATCAAGCTTGCTAGGTATGTTATCAAATTAGTTTATAAACAAACTGAACATTTATGGAAGTTTTTCTTTGATCGCATCTAAAGCTGTATCCGCCCCTCCACTTCCCCATGAAGGGTCTGGGTAGCCCCAAATAATTAACGGGTAGCCTAGTGTTGAGTACAACTTATGACCAATAACCCCATCTCCTGGAGCGATATTAGTAAAAGGTAAAACTTCTCCCGAAATAAAACTACGCCCACCAAAGTAGGTCTCTACCGAACCAATTCGGTCAACTAACCCATCATAATAAAAATTCATCGTTTCCCAATCAATACATTTGTATTGTTCAAAATTTGGATTTGTTGGCCACAGTTGAAAGAAGGTGTAATCCCGATAATTATCACTATTACCAGGCACTATCAAATCTGGATAAGAACCACCGTCAGTAACAATAGTCGTTACATCATAGCTACCTACAACATACCAACCATAATAAGGCAAATCATCAGGTAGGACTAGTGGATGATCCTTTCGGTAATGTAAATTTATCACTTTCGTAAATTCTTTTGCAGCATTGGACTCCAAATTTGTCCCATCACAATGCCCTTCACCAGCAGTACCACCACCCTGCCAATCGTCTCCATCTTCAAAATAAGGAGGAGCTAATACTTGTTGAGTCTTTTTTCCTACCGAAGTATTCACAATAATTGATGCTTGATTATTTGTCATTATTCCCAACTCCAAATCAATCATGCTTAATTGTTTGTTTGACCACGGTATGGCATCTAAATGATTCTGCATTTCCTGCCACACAGCTAAATAAAAAACAGACAAATCACTATCTTCGACCAAACCGTCAACCAAAGGAACCGTAACGGTACTTGACGAAAAATTTGTTTTTTCAAATCTATTCTCAATGTTGGTATAATAAACACTTAAAACAGCTTCAGCTCCCCAAATTGCTTCTTCAATTGAAAGGGGTGGAGTGTTATCACGAGTTCTTACTAAGGATTTCGATTCTTGGACTTTCTCAACAAAATGCAAAATCCTATCCTTTACTTTTCGTTGGGGATCATTCTTCTGGGATGATACTTGCTGTCTTTCAGGGATTCCTTCATCCTTAGCGCAACCCACAAAAAGCAGACTAAATACTAGAAGGGCTATGAATGAATGAATGAATGAATGAATAACTTCTTCATTTTTAATGTTTTAGTGCCGAAAATCGGCGGTTAATTAAATAAAAAAACTAGAAATAATGAGCTCTCGATAGGAGTAATAAGATCCTTAAACTAATATTTTCCCAAAAAGTGGGTGACCGTTATCTATATTACTATCTCGCCCCAGTATTCTATCTGCGTTCAAGATAAGAGCTTTTTTTTTCATAACAAATTTTTTTTTGATATTTAACATTTAACTAGTGGGGTTGGAAATGAATTTCCAACTGCCATAAAAACAGCCATTGGAATGGCTTCCAATGGCTGTTTTTATCTTGTGTAACT
>CAYTLX010000321.1:0-3083 GCA_964438645.1 uncultured Saprospiraceae bacterium
TCATAAAACGCTTTGTATTTGCTCAATTTTTCTCAATTTTGCAAAAAAAAGCAATTATGGGACTTCTTGAAGGAAAAATGGCATTAATAACGGGGGGATCTCGTGGAATTGGTGAAGCTATTGTACGCAAATATGTAAGTGAAGGGGCATCTGTCGCCTTTACCTATCGCTCTTCTTCCGAAAAAGCAGACAAAATAGTCGCCGAATTATCTGCCAATGGCGCCAATATCAAAGCCTACCAGTCCGATGCCGCTGATTTTGCGCAAGCAGAAGAGCTCATTAAAACAGTGCTTGCTGACTTCGACAAAATTGACATCCTGATTAATAATGCCGGCATTACCCAAGATAATCTAATCATGCGCATGTCCGAAGACCAATGGGATAGGGTCATTAACATCAACCTAAAATCTGTTTTTAATCTCACCAAGCATGTCGTCCGACACATGATGCGCAATCGTGCGGGCTCCATCATCAACATGAGCTCTGTCGTCGGTGTATTTGGCAATGCTGGACAAGCCAATTATGCGGCTTCAAAAGCAGGCATCATCGGATTTACAAAGTCTATCGCCAAAGAAGTGGGCTCCAGAAACATCCGCTGTAATGCCATCGCTCCAGGCTTCATAGAGACCGATATGACCCATGAATTAGACGATAAAACCAAAGACACTTTCCTTTCTAGTATCCCCATGAAACGCCTTGGACAAGGAGAAGAAGTCGCTAATACTTGCCTTTTTCTAGGTGCCGATATGAGCTCTTATATTTCTGGTCAAACTATTAGTGTTTGTGGGGGATTGAATACTTAATAAAGTACGAATGAAGTAATTACGAGTACTTAAATAAGGGGGATAGCACAACTCGTAAGTACTTTTGGCACTCGTCTGTATTCGTAAATGCTCTTTTATTCGTAAGTACTCTTTTTCTCGTATCTTTGCGATATGGCATTCAAACTCAATTCAAAATTTACGCCTACTGGAGACCAACCCCAAGCGATAGAAGCGTTGGTGCATGGCGTAGAAAGTGGCGACCCTGCTCAGGTATTGCTAGGGGTGACGGGCTCGGGTAAGACCTTTACGATGGCCAATGTGATTAGCCAGTTGAATCGTCCTACTTTAATCTTGACGCACAACAAGACCTTAACAGCGCAATTATATGGAGAATTTAAAGAATTCTTTCCTGACAATGCAGTGGAATATTTTGTTTCTTACTATGACTATTATCAGCCGGAAGCTTATATTGCACATTCAGATTTGTATATCGAAAAAGACCTTCAAATCAATGAAGAAGTGGATAAACTGCGGCTCAAAGCCACTTCTGCCCTACTCTCTGGACGTCGGGATGTAATTATTGTGGCTTCCGTTTCTTGCATCTATGGTATGGGCAATCCTGAAGAGTTCAAAAAAGGGATTATCTATATAGAAACTGGAAAAATCATCTCCCGAAATCGCTTTTTGTATGACCTTGCTGATGCGCTTTATAATCGAAATGACGCCGATCTTCAACGTGGCACCTTTCGGGTAAAAGGAGATACCGTGGACATCAATCTTCCTTATGTCGATTATGGGTATCGAATTACTTTTTTCGGCAACGAAATCGAATCTATCGAAATCATGAACCCCGAAACGGGGCGTCGTGGCGAACGCCTTGAGAATGCAGCCATCTATCCCGCCAACTTATATATTGCGCCAAAAGATCGGATGCCCAGCATCATCCGACAGATTGAAGATGAACTATTTGCACAAAGGGATTATTTTGATAGCGAAGGCAAGATATTAGAAGCGAAGCGTATTTCCGAAAGGGTCAGTTTTGATTTAGAGATGATTCGAGAATTAGGCTATTGTTCGGGGATTGAAAACTACTCTCGTTTCTTTGACCAACGTAAACCAGGTACCCGTCCTTTTTGCTTATTGGACTATTTCCCAACGGATTATGTTACTTTTTTAGACGAAAGTCACGCCACAGTACCACAGCTTAAAGCCATGTGGGGCGGTGACCGTGCACGCAAACAATCTCTCGTTAACTTTGGATTTAGATTGCCGTCCGCCTTAGATAATCGACCATTAAGTTTTGATGAATTTAATCGAATTACCAACCAAATCATTTACGTAAGTGCCACGCCGAGTGACTACGAATTAGAACAAACAGAAGGCGTTATTGTCGAACAAATCATCCGACCCACTGGATTGCTAGATCCCCCAATAGTCGTCCGACCTAGCATCAATCAAGTCGATGATTTATTGGATGAAATCAAAGAGCGAATCCAAAAAGATGAGCGGGTATTGGTCACGACTTTGACTAAAAGAATGGCTGAAGAGCTGGCCAAATATCTTGTTACCTTGGATATTCGTACACGATACATACACTCCGAAGTCGATACGATGGAGCGTGTGGAGATTCTTCGCGACCTTCGTTTGGGAGAATTTGATGTATTAGTGGGGGTCAATCTCTTGCGAGAAGGGCTAGACTTGCCCGAAGTATCGTTGGTGGCGATTTTGGATGCGGACAAAGAAGGTTTCTTGCGAAATGAACGCTCGCTTACGCAAACGGCTGGTCGGGCGGCTCGAAATCCCAATAGTATCGTTATTTTTTATGCGGATCGGATTTCTAAGGCGATGCAAGCCACCATTGATGAAACAGAAAGGCGGCGTGCCATCCAAATGGCGTATAATGATGAGCACAATATCACGCCCACTGCCATGCGTAAAACTAGGGAAGAGATTCTTGCGAAAAAGACCATCTTGGACATTCGCCCAGAAGCCAAAGCTTATGTGGAGCCCGAAGAGCCTGATATTGCGGCGGATCCCATTATTGCTTACATGAGCAAAGAGCAAATTGAAATGATGATTAAGGCCACTGAAGCCAAAATGAAAAAAGCCGCCAAGGCATTGGACTTTATTTCGGCCGCTCAGTATCGGGATGAGTTGTTTGCTTTGAAGAAGCGGTTGTAGGTGGAGTTGAAAGTTGAAGCGCTTGTCCTGCGGACTCAGGTGTTCAATTGTTCAATTGCGCAATTGTTCAAATGAACTAACATCCTTCCAAGTATGCCGCAAAATTATCTATTTATCGCATTCAATAACCCCTTCTTA
>CAYTLX010000322.1:0-3068 GCA_964438645.1 uncultured Saprospiraceae bacterium
TTATTTTAATTTTGGATATCCCTGAACCTGCAAGTCCTTCCCTTTTCGGATGGCCTGCATCGTGACGACAATAATAGTTCCGACTTCAAATCCAGCTGGATAGCGTATTTCAAACTGCTTTTCTTCAAAACCTTCAACAAAAGGGGTAAAAACAACCATATTACCTTTTTGCCCAACGACCTTGGCATCAACAGGCTTGGCTCGTTTGAGCAATGATTTTGGAGAAGCCGTTTGGGGTTGATTGGCTTCTTGATGCGCTTTCTGCTCTTGTCGTTCCAATATCTTTGCTAGGAGCTGGTCTTTTCGTTTCTCAAAGGCTATTTCGGCCATTTTTTCGACTGCTTTGTATTGGTCGGCTATGGATTGGTTGGTATCAGATGCTGAAGCTTCATGGGCTATCCATTCCTTCATCGCTTTAATATTCGATGGATTCGTACAAGACTTAGCGACGACCTTTTCCGAAATACCTTGCAGGCTGGAGTATCGACCCAATGCAAATTTATTATTCCTTTTTTTTGCATCTCGAAACCCTTTTAGGGGCATATATTCGAGTTTTACCCCGTTACTATTCTGAAAAGAAGCCATGGTAAATAGTTCTTTTATTTGTTCGCTTTGATGCCACAAGTTTGCACTATGACCAAGGGCAGCATCCATATAGGCTTCGTACGCACATAGTAGTTCTTCTTTATTGGAGATGTTTTGTATTTCGATGTCTATCACTCCATAACCCAAGGGTTTACCCATCCCAATACTGTGATAAACGTTTGGTGTGTTATGATAGGTTAAAGCACTAAGGAGTGCCCCCAATTCTATTTTACGCAAGTTATGATACCGAATGAAAAATTCAAAAGTGGCTCCAGCTTGGAGTGGTCTGAATTGGGTAACAATCTTATCAGTGCTTCTGGCAGGTCTCGCATTGGTAATCGGCGTTTTCTTAATAGGATACCGCTTCCATCCCGCAATTGACGATTTATTCATAAACGTCTTGTAATTACTCGTTCTGCCATTATTCACCTTTTGCTGCATATAAGTAGGATAATAGGAAGCCTTGGGGCTGGAAAGCACCGCTTCAACTACTTGTGGGACAGGTGTTGGGTTATTTTTTGCGAAAGCATGTCCAATATGTACTCGCCCCTTGAGACTGAATGCATCATCAATATAGCCAAATATCGCATCCGATAAGTCAATGCCCCTGCCGACTTGATCCAAATCTATAGATTCTTGAACAGAATATTTATACGGCAATTTATATAGATAGGACAATCCCAAATGTGTGACTCCTTTCGCATCCTTTTGAAAGAAAACGGGAATCCTTTCCCCTTGGTCTAATTGGGGCTTGCGCCACTTCCAATCCACCGAATGCCTATTTTTGTCCTTGTCGAAATAGGCAAAGAAGAAGTTTTCCATGACTTCATCACTTACAGTCAATGGGGCTTGGTTGGCATCCTGATCAAAAAAGATGAACTCATAAAAGTGCCCGACCATTTTGTTTTGCTTGTGATTGTACTCCCTAAATCCCGATTGCCCAGTGAATACTAATTCACCTTTGCTACCCTGATTTACGTCTTCGGCTACAGTGTAAATCTGTCTCATCACATCTTCTTTTAGGAAGGTAAATCGCCCTATTTTGCTTCGATTACCAAATTTATCATATTTCCTTTTGCCCGCTTTTTCGGTATCTTTTCTAGGGTCAAAGTTGCCTCCTGTAGAAAAATATGTAGCAAAATCAACTTTATATTTGTCTTGCAGCTCTTGGTGTGATATTCTCCCTGGAAAGCCCCAGCCACTAATGGTGTACGTATCATTTTCGTCTTTTTGTAGCCAACCACCATAGACCTTATCTGTCCCAAAATGGCTTTGGTACAGTTCCTTATTATTCAAATCACGGACAGCATACCTATGGTCATTCACCTTATCCATACGCCCAAAGCTCATGATTTCTAGTACATTCCGAAGCATGCCTTTTATGGACGAACCTGGGATGTAATATTGCCCATTGTACTGACAAAATTCATGGGGGATTATCTGAATATCATTGCGATATTTCCTAGCTTCTTCCGTTTTACTCAGCCCATCTTTGACAAAAATAGGCGTTTTGGCGGTGATTTTTACCTTAAATTCACCTGATTGGGTGTCGGCAAAGGGTATATCGTGGCTAATTTGGTGTACCCAATGGGGCAAAACAACTTTTTTATTGAGTGGAACAAAATTATAGGGTGCATAAAGTGACATAGCTTATTTTTTTTCGATGTTAATAATAGTAAATCCTGCAAAGGCACTCCAAGCAGGGCGTAGGGTGGGCATATCTGCACAATTCGGGTCGTCGTATGCTTCCCAAGCTTCAACCATTTGGTAGTCTTGACCTAGGTCATGTCCGACGTACGCTTTTGTATCATCAGTCATTCCTTCTAGGTTGATGGCTGCAAAGTAATAGCGCCCATCAATATTTTTGATTTTGATACTGGTCTTGTTCCTTTCGGAAAAAAGGTGTCCTTCAATGACAAACGGAAGAGCAGTCAACATGGTCTTATGAAATGGCTCCGTTGATCCGATGATGATGGGTTTTTCCGCATCCGAATACCAGATATACCCAATGTAATCATCATATTCTGGTATTTGGTTAATGGATTTGTATCTTTCTTTTATGGTCATTTTTTTAGTTTTTTTGAGCATTAATAAAAACCCCGTGTCCTTTGGTGGTATTTCCTCCGAGTTGTAACTTTCCATCTTTTAAGTCTTCCAAAGTCAAGTGCCAGGCCTTCTCAATATTTTTATCTTCTTCAGGAAAACCATCCTTATGCACCCAAATCTCTAATTCAAAGGCATCAACAGAAGCTACTTTTTCTTGAAATAATGCCCCATCAATTCCACCGCCCGTAAAACGGTCAATAGCCACATGGCTAAAAATCTTCTCCGCCTTCTTTGTTTTATAGACATCGGAGATAATTACCCGTCCAATTTGTCCGCTATTTTCACTCGCTTCTTCCTGCTTGGCGTAACCAAATAAAGTCCTTACAGCAGGATTGTCTTCTCCAACGGGACGTTTGATGGGATTTTTCTTTTCTAAT
>CAYTLX010000323.1:0-3063 GCA_964438645.1 uncultured Saprospiraceae bacterium
TCAGCGGGTTTGTAGCTTCCGCTAAAAGGTGCATTGGACACTTGTTGGGTGGCATTAGGCTTTAAGCAAATGGTTGAATTGCCGCTGACTTGAATGTCCGAACCAATAAGAAGTTTTTTTCCGGAAGGAGACTGCAAATAAATGGCTAGGTCACTAGGTGTTGCAGAAGCAAAAGACATTTCGATAGAATCAATTCGATAAGCAACACTAGCAATGGATGCTGGATTGACATCAGAAATCGTAATCGTACTCGAAAAATCAGCTCCTTCTATGGCGGTGTTTTCGAGTGCTTCAAAAGTAAGTGACTTGATTTGAGCTTTGTTGAAGGTGGCGTCATAGTTAATATCCTGTCCCAAACAGATAGCTGTGTCTTTTAAATCCGCTTTGAATGCACTGCAATTATAGCACTCAGGCGAAGTAGGCGGTAAGACATTTACAGTGGCATGGGTGGTGGCTTTGCAGCCAAAATCATTAGAGACTTCCACCAAAAAATTCTTTTTACCAGCCGAAGTCGATAGCGCATCAATATTATCCCCATTATTGGCTGTAATTAGCTTATTATCAGTCCATTGTATGTCGGTAATGCTGGGCGTGAAGCTTTCTCCAGAAGGATATAAAGCTTCATCAAACTCCAAACCCCAAGAGAAAATAAATCCATTATCACTAGCCCAAAGATCCGTGACTTCAATTTTCCAATCTCCATTTAATGGGCAACCGACCAATTGGGAAAGTGGCTCTGAAGGAGCGTATTCTCCTGCGGGAAGTGTGGCTGGTAAATTTTGATTAATATAATCAATCCAATTTGGATTGGTGGCTGTAGAAGACCAAGCATAGTCATAGCCTACTCCCGGGATAGGTGTAGTCAACGCTTCATCTAATTCGTTAGGCTCTCCAAGAAATACTTCGCCACCCGTGTTGCCAGGGTGGTGACTCAAGACAGTTTTTTGTCCATTAGGGCACTCGATAGAGATCTCTAAATCTCTTAACCAAGAGTGCTCCATATTGACAAAAATACGCTTTAAGTCTGCTTCATCGGTCAATGTCTGACCCGCATTAAACTCATTGTAAAAAATAGAAGAAACATACGAAGCCCCATTTCCGTCAGGAAGTGCTAAGGAATCCGAATGAGACTTAATCAGAGAATACCCTCCTTCTGGTTGTTCAATTTTTATGGTAGCAGATGCATCATCAGTAGAAGCAGACAGGTTGAATTCGCTGTTTGCACAAATATTTTGAATGGTATTTGTCGCAAGACTTAAGGTAGGCTTTTCCGCAATACGGACATTGATGCCTAGACTGTTGGTGCTTTCGCAACCGTATTGGTCTGTTACTTTTAAGGTGATTGGGTTGCCCCCAGCGACATCGAAAAGTTGAGTAATATTTTGTCCTGTCTGCGTAGTACCATTCCCAAAATCCCAATTGAATGTACAATTGGCTACATCTTGATGGTAGTTTTGGTCATTATTTAGAAATAATGCGTTGCCGCTAAATTCAACTTCACTACCTATACAAATATCAATGTTATTGCTTTTTACGGAAGGAAAACTTGACATCAACTCCGCATTGATGGTCTGACAAATAGGTGTGCAAGAAATATCTGCTTCCCAGCCATCGCCTTCTTGATAAGCATTAGATACAAAAACGCTGGTAAGGCATCCCGTTGGGCCAGTAGCCTGAATGGTATAGTTTTCTGTGGAAAAGCTGGAAGAAGAAGCGATTAAGGGCTCATTAGAAGAAGTCCCGTCATAAAAGCTGATAAAATCACCTGGTCTAAAGGCCGATTTTGTAAAGCTCAACCTAATGTTACCCCCTTGTGTGCCAGGACAGATGGTGAAAGTATAGTTTTCATTAGGACTATATGCACCTGTTTTTTTACCCGAATCGGTAAAAGTTCCTTCGCAGGTGTTGATAGACCCATTAGAAATAGGTACCACCTGAGCGGATAAACCAGCCGTAAGGAAGAAAAAAAGGCTCAAAAAGTAAAATTTTCTCATAGCGCCAAATAAATTTAGTACGCTAGATCCGAAGACCTATTGTTTGATTTTTGTTTCGATATCCCAATGGTATTGCTTAAACCTAGCTATTCTGCTAGTATTAAATAATAACCGTGGGGGTTTCGACCACAGTAATTTGTAAATGAATTACTTCGTAAGTGGGGGAGCTACAAAGTCAGGTGGTGTGTTATTCTATGAGATAGCATTGTTCGAGAAAGAAAAGGACAATATTAATGCCAAACGGGGACTGTTTATTTATATAGTTTTTTGTTATGCGTTAGTGGCGGAGTTTGATTGGGTAATGGGTGATTTTTTTTTATATGTCGCTTTGCTCCGTTCAATTGTCGCTTCGCTCCGTTTTTTTCTGTTGAGCCAATTCATGAATTGGCTTTACGGTGGTCGCTTCGCTCTTAGTGATATTAGTCATAAAAGTAGGAGTATAACGTCATTGTTTTTGATGGGCAAGTACTGTTACCTTTGTGGGTAGAGAAGATGAAGCAAATTAGTCATTTGGTTTTTATCTTTTTTGTAGACTGTTCGATTTTTTGGGTTGGGTTAGTTCCAAAGGGAACTGACCCATCTTTTTTTTGTTGAAATTTACCCGCAGAACAGACGAACTGCCGTTCGTCTCAACATGCCAACTCGACTAGCGAACACTTGACCTTTATTCGCCGAACGGCCGTTCGTCTCGATGTGCCAACTCAACTAGCGGACGATTCACCTTGACCCTTATCCCTTGACCGAGATTTGGCTTAATTTATTAATTCTTTAGCATTGGCTAGAGCGGCATCACTAGGAGGGTTTTGGCTGAGCATGACTGCAATGGATTTGATGCGCTCTTCTTGGGTTAGTTTTTTTACTTTAGTGGTTGTGTGTGTTGCTTCGTCTTTTTTGTAAATAAAATAGTGGGTTTGTGCTTTGGCGGCAACTTGGGGGGAATGAGTGATGACCACTACTTGATGCCCTTTGGCGAGTTTTTCAAGGATTTGTCCCATGCGTAGCGCGACATCTCCAGAGACACCCGCATCAATTTCATCAAAAATAATGGTCGGTAGTGGTATCGCTCCAG
>CAYTLX010000324.1:0-3034 GCA_964438645.1 uncultured Saprospiraceae bacterium
TGGGATTGCTTCGCCATTTGTTTAAGATTCCTGTTTCAGTGCTATATGTCCAGATATTTGCTGGTTTTCTGTTGATTATGACGATGATGGTTCTGTCCTTGCGGAAAAATTATCCCAAAGCAAAATTTCATTTTCTTAGTTATTTGCTGATTTGGGTGGTTGTCTTTAATCATTTAGCGTCCACTTCTAGCTACATCATTGCCGTTCCAGGGGTCGCTATATGGTATGTTATTTCCGAAAGGACTTGGATTGATAAGCTATTATTAGGCATTACCTTTGTGATGACCATTCTATCTCCGACGGACTTGTTTCCCGCTGTATTACGAAATAATTATATCATACCATATAGCTTACAGGCATTAGGCCCAACATTAGTCTTCATTCTATTGCAGTATGAGTTATTATTTAGTAACTTTGCTCCGTTTAATGGAAAGAAGAACTGAAATATCTATCATTTTACCTTTGTATAACCCACATGAAGGTTGGAAAGAAAACTTGCACCTAGCTTTAGCCAATATGGATAAGCTATTTGTAGGGGTACGTTATCAGATGGTCATTGTTAATGACGGATCTACCAAAAATATAGATGAAGATTTTTTGAAGCGCCTTGCGGCAAAACATGATGGACTCACCTATCTCGCTTATCCCAATAATAAAGGTAAGGGGGGAGCTGTGAGATTTGGGTTGGCAGGTGTGCATTCTGATTACTATATTTATTCTGATTTCGATTTTCCTTTTGGGTACCAAGCCATACGAGATGCTTATAATCTATTGAAAACCAATAAAATAGGCTTGGTTATCGCAAAAAGAGATGCACATTATTACCGTATTCTACCTTTTGTCCGTAAGGTACTTTCTCGTTCTCTTCAAGTGATGAACTATTTTTTGACAGGATTCAAGGTAGTTGATACACAGGCAGGGTTGAAAGGGCTAAATGAAGAAGCTAAAGCTGTTTTCTTGACCACCCAAACAACGAGTTTCATTTTTGAAGTAGAGTTTATCAAAAAAGCCATCAAAAAAGGTATTCCCTATCAATATTTGGATGTTCGCCCCAAGGAGGGGATTCAGCTGACCAATTTTGGAATGACTACCTTGAAAAAAGAGCTCAAAAGCCTCCTAAAAATACTTTCACGAAAGTAATAAACCTGCATACCTTACGGCGTTTTTAAGAAATGGCGGTCTTTGGGACGGTCCTAGATTATCTTGGTCTTTTGCGAAACCTATTCAAAACGAATATATTTCTTTGGGTTTAGTGGTTTTTGCCGGTACCAAAGTTCAAAATGAAGATGTGGACCAGAAGTTAGTTCTCCTGTATTCCCAATGATAGCAATCGCTTCGCCAGCCTTAACAATATCTCCAGAATGTCGAAGTAATTTCTCATTATGCTTATAGACAGATAAGAGATCATTGTCATGCTTAATTACGATAGTGTTTCCTGTTTTCATTGTCCAATCGGAAAAAATAACCACCCCATTGGAGATGGATTTGATAGGTGTGCCTTTTGGCGCAATGATGTCAATGCCATAATGCTGTGAGTTTCTATTAAAACCCGCACTAGTTTCTCCTATTACGGGTGATGTAAATTGCATTTGTTTCAAAGACAATGGAGTAGATTCGTCTTGTTTTTCGGATTCTGTATTCAAAAAATCCCCTTGTTCTACTTCCTTAGAAAGGGTTTTTTCGGCTTCATTTTTCTGTACATTCAGCTCTGCACGAGTAAAATGTTTTAGGGTGTCTTTACTGTCACTAGCATACTCATGTTCGCCTAGGATGCGGCGTTTCATGGCATCTGTAAAAACGGCATTCGCTTGGAGTTCTGTTTCTAATTGAGCAATTTGTTTTTCAAGCTGGCGAATTTCTGTTTTGCTCGCTACTTGGTCACCACCCGGCAAATATTTTAGGATGGGGGTAAAAATAAAAAGAGCTCCTACCAACAGCGCCAATACCACAAAAATGGTACTTAACAAGATATACAGGCTCATTAAGGTCAAATTAAACTCCGAAACAACTTCGAGTGACTCATTATTTCTAATGGTAAGCATATAGACATCTTTGATTCTTTCAGTCCATTTGCGATTTTCTTTTTCAGAATCGCCCTGAGATGTCGTTTTTCTCGAAAATTTAAAATATTTTTGCAATCCCATAGGTT
The DNA here is from genome assembly GCA_964438645.1 of uncultured Saprospiraceae bacterium. Classification (GTDB taxonomy): domain Bacteria; phylum Bacteroidota; class Bacteroidia; order Chitinophagales; family Saprospiraceae; genus HyVt-613. The sequence continues at coordinate 2,150 of CAYTLX010000324.1, forward strand.
AATTTTGGTTTAGGGAAAATTATTTTCCTTCACTTTCGTTCGTTATGAATACTAGGTGATTTCCTAACATCCAATTGCCTTTTTGCGTAAGCTAACTAATAAGACTTTACAGAACTCATGTTAAATAACAACAAACGACTAAACAGGAGACATATTTTTCTCCTTTCTTTAGTACTTTTCTCTCTTTTCTCTTCTTGTGTCGCACAAAAGAAAAAAGGGGATGTATCCAAGTTAAAAAGAGCATATCATAACATGAATGCCCATTATAATGGATATTATAATGCAAATGTACTCATCAATGAGAGCATAGACAAACTTAATGACGTTCATCAGGATAATTTTAACCAAATTCTTGATGTTTATACCTATTCGGAAGTCGCTGACGCCAAACCAGTGTACTCTGACTTAGATGAAGCCATCAAAAAGTCGTCTATCGTCATCTCTTTGCACCGACCTAGTAAATGGGTCGATGACTGCTACTTAAATATAGGTAAATCTCAGTTTTTAAAGCAGGATTACGAGACTGCGGAGCAAACTTTCCTTTACTTAGCGGAAGAATTTAGCCCAATTGCTATGGCCAAGAAAAAAGCCCGAGCTAAAAAAAGAAAGAAGGCTAGGGGAAAAAAGAAGCATAAAAAGAAGAAATCTTCTAAAAAGAAGCGTAAGAAGAAAAAACGGAAAAAGAAGAAAAAGTCTTCTAAAAAGAAAAAATCGCCCAAAAAGAAGCTTTCTAAAAAGGAAATGAGAGAGAAGTACTTGGCTAAAAAGAAAGCGCAGGAAGATGCGAAGAAAAAAGATGGTCAAGTAGATAAGACGAATTCCAAGGACAGTAAAAAGAAGAAACCAAAGAAGTTAAAAAAGAAGAGCCCGTTAAAGATCTCAAAG
>CAYTLX010000325.1:0-3031 GCA_964438645.1 uncultured Saprospiraceae bacterium
TAGTCAGCTAGAGATAAATTGTCTAAAGGGCTAGAAATGCCTTAGGTTTGTGTCTTTATGCCCTACCCTTCTGTAAACAAGGGTTTTCATACAGACACAATCAACTGATAATCAATCTAATATGCGTCTTAGCAATGAAAAAACCTAATTCTACATTCTTCCAAAAATTCAAGGCTTCGCCGTAGTAGAGTCGGGGCATTTTAGTCCTAAAAACAAAATTTGGCATAGTCCTACCCTACCGCCAACTCATAAGCTTCCAGATAATATTTAGCTAAGCTCTCCCAAGAGAAGCTTTCCGAAAGTGCTTCGGCTTTATTTCTCAAGGCGACTCTTTCTCTCCGTTTAAGTTGGACAAAATCTAGCATTTTTTCCGAAAGGTCTTCGGCGGACTCATCAAAAGTCTTAGTCTTTCGACGAATCACTTCAATGCCTTTTTCGTCTAAATTTTTAATATTTCTCTTGGCAAAATCTCCAAAACCTGACAAATCACTTGTAATAGCGGGCACGGCATTGGCTAAGCACTCCGCTGGAGTATAGCCCCATGGCTCATAATAACTCGGAAAAACACCCAAGTGACAACCCCGCACAAAGTTCTGATAATCAATCTTAAACAACGGACTAGTAGAATCTACAAAGTCAGGGTGATAAATCACTTTTACTTTGTCCGTCGGCTTATTGTATAATTCTAATCGACGGATGCCTTGGAGAATTTGATCATTTATATCATCTTTTAGATTGTGCGTAACCACAATTGGGAGCTGCTTTGTATGCCAACGTTGTATTGTTTTGCGCAAGCGGAATCTCAAATGTTCATCCACAAATTGCTCCAAATTAGGCATCTTCTGACCATCTCCCTTTGCCGCAGCGTAATATAGTTTATCTCCGATTTCTTTTTTAATGGCTTCTGAAGTCTCTTTGATTTCGTCCATATAAAATCGCAATTGCAAGACCAATGGATTAATGGAATAAAACGGCCGGCGTGTAATATAAAACATCACTACCGTGGTGTCAATATTTGCCTGCTTCATTTTTTTATTCAAACGATATAAAGCTTCTAGTGTCAGATCATATCCTTTATTGACAAACTCATACCGCCCCGAAGTAAAAAAGTACAAAGTATTATCAAGGTCAAAAGTATAATTATTAAAGAAATGCCCCATCACAAAATCCTGAATCTTTTTCTTATAGTCCAAGTGCAGGTTTTGAAACTCATGTAACGCAGCGAATCGCTTGATATTCAACCCATTAGGTAATATTTTATCCGCAGATCGATCCAATAAATATTTGCATTCTCTATCTGTCAATTGACTGACGGTCGTCATGACATCACAATATTTTGCCGCAAGGCGCTCAATAGAAACCTGAGCGACAATGTTGTATTTTTGGGCTTGCTCTAGCCAATCAAAAGTAGATAAACTCCGATAAAAATTAGGTTCATTCATCGCCAAATATCTCCCAAGCATCGTCGCATGCGTCGTAAATACTATTTTGGCAGACAGTTTTTTTTGCTTCATCAACGGAATAGATGAGCCCGCCATCCATTCATGATAATGGGCAATAATCGGCGACTTCCCAGCCACTTGCTTCTCAAAATGTTTTAGAAATACATAATTCAAATATCCGAATGCCATCACCTGACTGACCAAATGATCTTCAGACATGGTCATTTTATTGGCTTTGACCCAATCCGCTTTAATGGCTTGTAGCTTGGGAAGTACTTGGGCAATGGGAAATAAAATCACTTTGGGATTTCCATCAATTAACCAGTGTCCATATTCCACTTTATAACCCGCTTTGCGCATAGACTTCACCGCCTTGCCCCAAGGATTGGCATAATCATCCGAAGGCTCAAATTCTACTGAAGGTTTTTCTTCAATAACTGGTCCAGTCAAACAGTACTTGTCGCCAAATCTCTTCGTAATAAAAGGGGCTTTGGTTTGGATAACGGTATAAATCCCCCCTACTCGATTACACACCTCCCATGCGGATTCGAGTAGATAGGGTTCATAAATGCTTTTCATGTGTTGTGTTTTTAACCTACACACATAGAATTCGCCAAATTATCTTCAAAAGAAGGTGAAAATAAAATCTTGGCTTATTACATAGCTATTGTTGGTTGTTGTGTTTACTAATTTTTTCGACTGTTCTGTCGCCTAGCCGTTGTTATAACGGCCAAAATACTTGCTTAGTTACGCTCCGTGTCATGCTCTATATCAAAAAGAGACACATAATAATTTATGCAAATATCAAACCAAAAATAGCTATATTTGAGTTAATATAAAAATATATCTAAATATATATTTTTTTGGGGAGGATGCATTGCTGGATGCTGGTTTGCAAGATCCCGAAACATGTAGCTGGAAATTAATAATTTTTTAAGATTCCAGCCTTTCGAGCAGCCGCTACGGTTTCATAAAAAGATAGATAGGGTCCTTCATTTTTGTAAACTATGGCAATTTGCTCCAAACCTGGTCTTATTACTGCTTTGGCTTCCGCAAATGCCGCTTTATTAGGACTTTTTTGGCTAGTCCCCGAAAAGACACCATTGACAAAGAGTAAACCTACCAGCAATAAGAAGGATGCTGCAATAGCCAATATCGGATAGAGTCGGATAGATTTTCTTGTTGGTGGTGCTTTATCTAGTTTTTCTTCTAGTTTTTTCCATGCACTCTCAGAAGGCATTGGAGTGATGCTTTCTGCTTTTTTTCTGAAATTTGCCTTATTAGTTTTCATTATTTTTTTGTTTTCTGCCAAGATCCTTGCTAGGGAGACGAACAGCCATTCGTCTTTACATGCCCGCCCATCCGATCTAGCGATAGTCAATGTTCTCCAAGATAGTTTTTAGTCTTTTTTTGGCCAAAATTAGCTGCGACTTAGAAGTATTGATGCTTACGCCCAATTTTTCTGCAATCTCTCTATGCTTATACCCTTCGACCACAAAAAGGTTGAATACCGTCCGATATCCGTCAGTAATTGGTTCAAAATACTCAAAATATCGTCTGCCTGCATTTTATCCAAAATATCCCAATCT
>CAYTLX010000326.1:0-3024 GCA_964438645.1 uncultured Saprospiraceae bacterium
AATCGTAAGAATGTACCCTTCTGGAAGGGTCAAATTTGCCCAAATCTCAAAAAAAGGGGATAAATGCTTATTCAAATTTGGGGAAGGACTACCCAAGGTAACGCAAAATTCCCTATTTATCGCATTCAGCAACCCCTTCTCATTCCCCTTACAAGCGGGAAGGTGTGGCAAATAGAAAATTTTGCTAGCGTCCGTACTGATTTTTTAGGTTTACTAAAATGCTTGCTCACCTAATCCCCCAAAACAAAAGCGAAACGCCCTAATATCCCAATAATTCATTATCAATCACTTAGTAAGATTTCCGCAAAAACAATTTTGGCTTTTTTTATGGTAATTGTTTAGGTGCCCCTATTTGCTGCCCAAAAAAAAGGACACCTGAACAGTTACAAGAAAAAAAACCATAAAGTAGCCTTACTTTCGGCAAACTGCTTAAGTTTGCACAAAATCTAAATCATGCATGATCAATTCAGAGCCATACTAGACCATCGACGTTCTATCAGAAATTACTTGCCAGAAGAAGTGCCTGATGAAGTCATCAAGCGATGTATTGAGTCCGCCACATTGGCTCCGAGTAGTAGCAATCTCCAGCTTTGGGAGTATTATCATGTAAAAAGTAAGGACAAAAAAGCGGCCTTGGTGAAGGCTTGTATGAGCCAGCCTGCGGCCAAAACCGCCCCTAATTTGATTGTAGTGGTGACGCGCCATGATTATTGGAAACGGCGTTGTGATGCCAATTTGGATTTTGCCCGCAAGGTGGCTTGGGACGAACCCGAAGACAAACCCATTCGGGCAAGTACTTATTTTACCAAGACAATTCCAGCCTTATATTTTGACTTTTTGGGTCTTTTTGGTTTGCTAAAAATGGTTTTTTCCTTTTTTCGGGGGGTACGTCGTCCGATGTTTCGAGAAGTGCGTGCTAGTCAGGTGTTGACCATGAGTCACAAAAGTGTTGGTTTAGGAGCCATGACTTTGATGTATGCCTTGGCGGCGGAAGGTTATGATTCTTGCCCGATGGAAGGGATGGATTCTCGACGGGTGCGCAAGGTTTTGGATTTGCCGAAAGGCGCAAAAATTAATATGGTCATCTCTTGCGGAAAGCGTGCCGAAGGAGGGGTGTATGGACCACGTTTTAGATTGCCAGTTGATAAAGTATTTTTTGAAGTCTAGCTTGATTTTCGGTGTCGCGGTGTAAAACGGTGTAGCGTAGCAGGTCACGTTTGTTTAATTTTCCAAATATTCTAAACTTTTGGAAAGTTTAGATATAAAATTGACCGAACCAGATCTATAATAGGTAATAAAAAAAGTAACTGTTTAGGTACCCGCACATTTTTGCCATAAAATGCTCTTTTTGCGCCTGTTTTTGCTATTTTTTTATCACGTAGCGGTGCTACGCTTCAAAAAAAATAGCTTCAACATACACAAAAATACCTATTTTCTGCCTAAAAATAGGGGCACCTAAACAGTTACTAAAAAAAAAAGCCTAATTTTGGGGACGAAATACTCAAGAGTGGCACTCAAAACTTAAAGCTCTCATGGCGAGAAGTCGTCCGAAAAGCGAAGTGCCTAACACCCTAATACTTAACACACATGTCCAACCTACGTCAACTTTTTCTTTCCCATGTCGCCCAAACGAGCCCCATGCCTTTGTCTTTAGATATTGTAAAGGGCGACGGAATTTATCTTTTTTCCCGTAAGGGTAAGCAGTATGTCGATCTCATTTCGGGTATTGGCGTCAGCGGCTTGGGACACAATCATCCTAAAGTGGTGAAAGCGGTTAAGAAGCAAGCAGATCAATATCTACATGCGATGGTTTATGGCGAGTATGTGCTGGCACCCCAAGTGCAATTGGCGAAAGCGATTACGGATGCTTTGCCCAAGTCTTTGAATTCAGTGTACTTCGTCAATTCGGGGAGTGAAGCGGTAGAAGGAGCGATGAAATTGGCGAAAAAATATACAGGAAGATACGAAATTATAGCGGCTAAAAATGCGTATCACGGGAGCACCCAAGGGGCGGCAAGTCTGATGAATCCCAACATCTTTAATGAAGGGTACTATCCGTTATTACCTGGGATAAACCATATCGAATTTGGACAAGTCACTGATTTAGAGAATATTACGACCAAAACGGCTTGTGTGATTATTGAGCCGATTCAGGGTGAAGGCGGGATTATTGTTCCTACTAAATCGTATTTGAAGGCTTTGAAAAAACGTTGTAAAGCCGTAGGCGCATTATTGGTTTTTGATGAAATACAGACGGGATATGGTCGGACAGGAGATTTCTTTGCTTTTCAGGGATTTGGGGTGACTCCAGACATTTTATTGACCGCCAAAGGCATGGGTGGGGGGATGCCGATAGGGGCTTTTATTGCTTCTAAGAAGGTGATGAAGGTGCTTGCGCAAAATCCTATACTTGGGCATATTACGACTTTTGGGGGGCATCCAGTGAGTGCCGCTGCGGGGCTGGCGACCATTAAATATCTGTTGAAGGGAAAGTTATTGGCGCAAGTAGGGGAGAAGGAAGCCTTGTTTCGGAAGCTGTTGGTGCATCCCGAAATAGTAGCCATTAGGAGCAAGGGTTTGATGATGGCAGTCGAGATGAAGTCATCCGAAAAGATGTTTGATGTAGTGGATAAATGTATCCAAAATGGGGTGATTACGGATTGGTTTTTATTTGATGAAAAGAGTTTTCGGATAGCGCCACCGTTGATTATTACCAAAAAGCAGATTCGGGCGGTCTGTAAAGTAATATTGGATGCGATGGGTAACTAAAAATTCATAAAAAATTTGTATCTTGATGCAGCATAAAAAATAATCGGATATGAATTGCATGAATTGTCAGCAGGAGCATGGATCGTCAGATAAATTTTGTCCAAATTGTGGTGCCGAAATAATTACGGAAAGAATCACACTTGGGCAGCTTTGGCGAGACTTTGCAGAAAAGGCTTTTGGTTGGGATAATCGATATCTGATAACTGCCAAGACGCTTTTGCTGCGGCCGAACATTTTATTTAAAGAGTATCTAGG
>CAYTLX010000327.1:0-3023 GCA_964438645.1 uncultured Saprospiraceae bacterium
ACTCGAAGGTGTGAAATAAATTTCACAATCCATTGCCTGCGGCGGCTTCCACCTTTTTGGCAAAAATGCCCATTTAGCCCTATAATCTAACCGATAATCCTACAAGAGCGCCCGTTAGGCTAATAGCATATATTTCTTTACTTTTTAACAATTTCTCGAAAAGTAATGTATTAAGTCCATTATATATGATAAAAATGTATAATTTTGCACTTCATGAAAAGACCTATCTATATTGTGTGTTTTTTGTTGATGTCTCTGACTTCAATTCCTATTTTTGCGCAAGCTGATGGCAACCCATTTGAGCTCAAGCAAAGAGTTATTAAAACACCGACTCAAATAGACACCGCCAAAGAAGAAGGGCCGATCAACCCTTTTGACATTGACCGCAAAGGCATAATCCCCCGAGATGAGCACGCCATTGCAGATACAGATATTTTAAAAGACAGTTGGAAGGTCGATGGTTTTACTTTTTGGGTTTTCCTTGGACTGCTGTTTTTATTAGCATTATTAATGCCTTTTGGGAGAAATACTATTTCTTCCTTTTATCGGGCACTGACGGGCTCTGGGCCATTTAATATCCTTTTTCGAAATCATGGCTCCATGCTTTTCCCCGTAGGTATTGGTCTCTATGCCTTTTTTCTATTGAATATCGGCCTTTTCATCTTTCTTGTAGGCAAGCAACTCCATTGGACTCCACAAGGAAATGAACGAGACTGGCTTTTAATCACCTTAGGGGTTACCGCTTTTATACTCATTAAACAGTTGATTATCAACTTTTTGGGCTGGACTTTTCCCATTAAAAAGGATACGGTGAAATATGGATTCTTAATTGGCGTTTTCAATAGCATATTTGGATTGATACTGTTTCCAGCAAATTGGCTATTAGCCTACGGCCCTGAAGAAATACGATTACCGTTGATTTACGGAGTGGCTATTATAGCCATTATTTTTTACATATATCGTTATATGATAGGGGTTTCAAGTGCTTCACAGCAAGTTTTACGAAACAAATTCAATTTTTTTATGTATCTTTGCACCCTTGAAATCGCCCCGTTGTTGGTCATTGTTAAATATGTTCTTTTTTTTAAAGGGGTGGAATTTTTACAATAAGGTCGTTTTTGGTTTGTTTTTTGTAGAACAATCACTATAAACACCTATAAAAATAATTTGAATGACTACGAAGAAATCTAAAACTTCGATTACAGAAGCATATACACCTGTCAAGACCATACTTATTTCACAGCCGGTTCCTTCTAGAGGCAACCCGTACATTGACTTGGAAAAGAAATACTCCTTAAAAATTGATTATAGGCCTTTTATTCATGTCGAAGGTCTAAATGCTAGAGCATTTAGAGACCAAAGACTTTATATCAATGAATACAATGCTTTTATTTTCTTGAGCCGTACCGCTATCGAACATTTCTTTAGACTCGTAGAAGAGATGCGTCTAAAAATAGATCCAGATTGGAAATATTTTTGCTCATCCGATGCGGTCGCTAATTATCTAAAGAATTTCATCAAATTCCGCAAGAGAAAGGTATTTGCTGGAGAACGCAGCATCAGAGATGTAGAAAAATACATCATCCGACACAAGGATGAAAAATTCTTTTTTCCAAAATCTAACATCACCACACAGAATGTTCCTAATTACTTCAAAGAACTAGGCGTTGACCTTACGGAAAGTATCATGTACAAGTCAGTCGCTAGTGATTTATCTGATTTGAGAGACATTTTTTATGATGTTTTGGTATTTTATAGTCCTTTAGAATTAGAATCGCTCTACAACAACTTCCCCGAGTTCACGCAAGGAATGACGCGTATTGCGACTTATGGCGAAAAAACAAAGGCGGCCGCTGAGGAGAAAGGCTTATTTGTCAACATTAGCGGACCGACCCCTAAATTTAGGTCTATGACCGCAGCACTCGAAGATTATATCAAGCAGACGCTTTAATCAACCACTCAGTTTAAATATAATTTGGATGAAAAAATTTCTTAAATATCTACCTTTTGCCTTAGCATTAGCTACTATTTTATTGACGCCAAGCTGCCACCGCAAAAGCGGCTGTCCTGCGACCGAAAATTTGCGTCCTAAAACAAATAGAAAAGGAGAGTTCAAGCGATCAAAGTCCAAAAGCGGTCTTTTCCCAAAGAAAATGAAGAGAAGAATGCCCCATTGATTTTGGGGAATTAAGGGTTAAGGTTCAATTGGTCATGCGTGCAACTGAATGGGGTAGTGTGCATTGATTTTTCTGAGTAAACTTAGCAATTCGACGGTTAAACTACTCCACAATGTCGTCATAGAATTAAGCTTCTAAAGCTATGAATCCAAAGCTAAATCATCTCATACCCACCCTGCAAAATGCACTCAAAGAGCCGCTACCTGGTCAAATTGCCCATAAAAAAATGGCGCGCTTTGGACGTAGATTCAATTTCAATCACGACGTTCCACCCAAATTAGCTGGCGTCATGATTTTGCTCTATCCTAAAGCAGACAATATCTATTTTGTTTTAATGGAGCGCCAAGGTCATCCCTTAGATCCACACCAACATCAAATTAGTCTTCCTGGCGGGAAAAAAGAAACCAACGAGACTTTGGAACAAACAGCCTTTCGGGAAACCTATGAAGAAATCGGCGTCCATCCTGACTTAATCCATATTATCGGCCCACTATCCACCGTTTTTGTGGGTGTAAGTAATTTTTTGATTCATCCATTTATTGGCATCGCTAGAGAGATGCCTATCTTTACACCTGAAATTGAAGAAGTAAAAACACTTCTAGAAGTTCCATTGAACGACATCCTTACGGAGAAAAACATCAAAGTAACAGACATGGTCGTTCGTGGCTATGAACTAAAAGACGTACCTTATTTTGACCTTGCGGAAAAAGTGGTTTGGGGCGCTACCGCTATGGTTTTGAGTGAATTTCGGGAGATTTTAGGGGAGGTTGGGGCGCTTCGCTTTTAGGGCGGCTATGCCTTTTGGGGCGTTCCTTCGTCACTTTTGGGGTAGTAGGCACTCACGTC
>CAYTLX010000328.1:0-2999 GCA_964438645.1 uncultured Saprospiraceae bacterium
TATATTAAAATAAAATTTAATATACTGAAACAATAGTTTTCGTCATTCGTACAATAAGAGACGGGACAGTTTTATTTTCCACATCAACGGTTGGTTTGATGTTGGGAATGTTGTATATATTCCACAGTTACTAACATTGAGCAATTACGTATTAGCGATTATTATATATGATTATCAAAACTGTTGGTAATGACGAAATACTCTACACAAAGAGTCGCGTTTTGCACATCGCCTTTCCTTTTTTCTCTCTACATTGGTCCTTTCCACAAAGTGTTAAGAATAACTATAATTAATTGTAAATCAATTGATTACACCCTACTTTAGTGTTAATTAACGGAATTAATTTCTTAGTTATCAAAAAACAAAAATAATTCATCTTATCTTTACCACAAGTTAACAGCCCTAATGATGAGCGTGTTTTTTTAAAATTTTTTATTAAAACTTCATTAAAGGGATACCAGTTTTGTGGATAACCAAAAATAAGACCCACCGGATGAGTTCAAATAAAGCATTAAAAGCAAAAGCACCTGTTCGGGTTTGGCTATTGATAGGACTTACGATGATTTTTTTTCAAGTTGTATTAGGGGGGATTACTCGTCTAACGGGCTCTGGACTTTCTATAACGAAGTGGGATATTGTGACGGGTGCGATTCCGCCAACTTCTCAAAAAGCTTGGGAAGAAGAATATCGACTTTACCAGCAGACGCCACAATTTGCGAAAGTGAATAAAGATATGAACTTGGCCTCTTTCAAACGTATTTACTTTTGGGAGTTTGTGCATCGACTTTGGGCTCGTAGTATGGGTTTCGTTTTTATATTTCCCTTGATTTATTTTTTGCGCAAGCGATGGATAAGTGCTCGCTTAAAAAAAGACTTGCTGGGGGTATTTCTACTCGCTGCACTGGTGGCTTCTTTTGGATGGATAATGGTGGCTAGTGGATTGATTGAACGTCCTTGGGTCAATGCCTATAAGTTGATGGTGCATTTGGGCTTAGGAATCTTTCTTTTTGAGTTTCTTTTTGTGACCTATCTAAAGGTCTCGGGGATTACTCGTAAGGTCGGAGCACAACCTTTCGGAAAAGGTAGTCAGTATATTCCTTGGTTATTAAGGATCGTCGCTTTTCAAATATTGTTAGGTGGATTGATGTCTGGGATGAAAGCGGGATTTGCTTTTCCCACTTTTCCAAAATTGAATGGGGAATGGTTTCCTTCGGTGTTATTGGATGCATCCAATTGGACTATAGCCAATATGAAAGCGTATGATGTCAGTGTATTTGCTCCCGCTTTGATTCAAGTTTTGCACAGAATGACTGCCTATGCGATTGTTTTCCTTGGTGGTTTGTTTGTGTATAAAGTGAGTCAAGAGTCTTGTAATGGACTTTGTAAGCGTACTGTTGGTGCTTTTGTTCTGCTGGTTAGTATCCAAATCTTTTTGGGGGTATATACCGTATTAGGGTGTAAATATGGGGCTGTACCGTTAACTTTGGGTGTGCTTCACCAAGCTGTGGGATTATTGACCTTGTCAAGTGTTGTTTTATTATGGTTTTTGAATAAAAAAGGTCGTAGGGCAAAATACTGACCTTCCTTAAAATGTTAGTAGTTTGTTTACGTTGATAATGATGGATAAACAAACCAAGATGTTGCCTACAATTAAAAATGTCACAATGAAAAAAAAAATGAATTATTTTGCAAGTAGTTTTACAAAGCCTAGATTTGTGAAAAATAGCATCTTTTTGCTTATGGGCTTTCTTTTGTTGGGCTTTTTTTCCTGTAAGTCAGATACTAAAGAAGCGAATCAAGAAAGCGAGCGTGAAGTTTTTGTACCCGATAAAAGTTTTGCTCCTTTTTATGATAAATTTCATCAGGATAGTGTCTATCAGTTAGCGCACATCAACTTCCCTTTGCAGGGAATGCCCCAAAGAATAGATAGTAGCAATTTAGCGTCACAGGATTTCTTTTGGACCAAGGAGTCTTGGGTGATTCAGCGAGATTTTGATGAGAAAGCGACAGGTTTTACCAAAAAGATTAATGCAGTTAGTCCCACCATGGTGGAAGAAACCATTGTCGATAAATCTGGCCAATATGGGTTGGTTCGTCGTTTTGTAAAGCTAGATGGAGAGTGGTATTTAATTTATTTTTCGGGTCTTGGACAGCTAAAGCAGTAGAGAATGGTCTATCAATTTGAATCTTTTATCCCTGTGATTGATGAGTCGGCTTTTATTCATCCCCAAGCGACTATTATCGGAAATGTGATCATTGGAAAAGACGTTTTTGTCGGTGCTGGTGCGGTGATACGGGGGGATTGGGGCGGTATCGTCATCGAAGATGGTGCGAATGTGCAAGAAAACTGTGTGGTACACATGTTTCCTGGGTTGACCATTACCTTAGCAAAAGGAGCCCATATCGGGCATGGAGCGGTTATTCACGGTGCTAACATCGGCGAAAACTGTTTGGTCGGGATGAATGCCGTTGTGATGGATCAATCGGAGATTGGTGCTGGAAGTATTATCGGTGCGTTAGCATTTATAAAGGCAAAAACGGTTATTCCTGCACGAAGTTTAGTGGTCGGAAATCCAGGTCGGATCATCAAAAAAGTGAGTGATGACATGTTGGCGTGGAAGACTAAAGGAACTGCGCTTTATCAGGCACTTCCTGATATTTGTCAAGGGCAATTAAAGGAATGTAGTCCTTTGCGGAAGCTGCCTAAAAATCGTCCCGTTCAAAGTAAGATATATAACACTTGGCTGGATGAAAAAAAATAGCCCATTTTAGCGAGCTAAAATGGGCAAATGTGCGCACGACTGGAGTCGAACCAGCACGTCCTAACGGACACTAGCCCCTCAAGCTAGCGCGTCTACCAATTCCGCCACGAGCGCAGATTGCGACAAAGATACGATTTACTATTTAATATGTAAAGAAAAGGAGATTATTTAAGTCAGCATATTTGTGTAACAAAATGTCCTTTTTATGATTATGCAAAAAAATACCCTTTTTGTAAA
>CAYTLX010000329.1:0-417 GCA_964438645.1 uncultured Saprospiraceae bacterium
ACCTGTATTTTAGACTAAAGGTGCCTGTCTCCACTAGTTAAAATCTTGGAGACGCTTGACGACTTTATAAATCTTGGTATTGGTGGTGACATCTTCTGTGAAAGGGTCATGTTCTAGATAGTTGGCAGAGATTAGGTTGATTTTTGAGACCACTTCTCGCCCTGAATCATCTTTGTCGTACATTTTTTTGATGTATTTAACAAAAACACGATCATTGATGACGACCGTATATATTTCATTATCTTTTACATCTGACCAATCGTCTAATGGTTTGCAGATGAGTAGGTCGCCAGAAGAAATACGTGGCTCCATACTATTTCCTTCTACGGGAAAGGCCAGATAGTCATTGCCACTTAGGTCAGGTAAAGAAAAATAGGAGTTAGAAGAGTTATCTTGGGTGCTTACTCCAATAGAATC
>CAYTLX010000329.1:427-2998 GCA_964438645.1 uncultured Saprospiraceae bacterium
CGCCGAAAGGCTGCCCTTCGCCTTTTAGTATATAGGATTCATTAATCCCAAATAGCAAACAAAATTTTTCCACGGCTTCATAGGTGATATTTCGGGTTTTCTTTAGGACATTGCCGATGTTGTGTCCATATTGCCGGTTTCCATAAATTTTTTGCGCAAGCATCGATAAACCCTTCTGTCTATCATTGCGCACGATGAGTCCTTTTTGTTCTAAAAGGTGAAAGACTTCGATAAACCTTTTATTAACTTCTAAGCGATTCATATCCTTGTCGTTTTAATGTAGGGCAAAGATAAACCAAATTGTTTTAAAAATCAAATACAAACCAAAATAATTTAAAAAAAATAGTTTTAAAACCAAAAAAGTATTTTTTGCTACCTATTATACCAACAAAATATTTTTTTTAGGCACTTTTTTTAGTTATTAACATATTTCTCCACATAATATGCCTATATTTGTGGAAAATTAATTTGAAATCCCCTGTATTTAGGGCATTTTTTACCTAAAAAATAAACACTATGGCTACAATTGTTTCTTTTCTGAATCATAAAGGTGGAGTAGGCAAGACGACTAGCGCTATTAATTTAGGCGCAGGAATGGTCGAGCTAGGAAAGAAAGTTTTGTTGGTGGATTTGGATCCACAAGCAAATTTGACTTTGGCGTTGGGTATCGGGCGCCAGCGTTATTCTATATATGAAGCGCTTCGTGGCGAAGCGGAATTGACCCCCGTACAATGTAAAGAGAATTTGGATGTAATTACATCGACTTTAGACTTGTCCAGTGCGGAGATGGAACTAATTAATGAAGCAGGGCGTGAGTATATTTTGCGTGAATTATTTGAGCCGTTGCAAGAAGAATATGACTATATTATCATTGATTGCCCACCTTCTTTGGGGTTGCTTTCGCTAAATGCCTTGACGAGTAGTCAGTATGTTATTATTCCACTACAAACCGAATTTTTGGCATTGCAGGGATTAGCAAAAATTAAGCAAGTCATTGATAAAGTACGGTTTAGACTGAATAAAAAGTTGAAAATCGGTGGAGTAGTGGCAACGATGTATGACCACAGACGGATATTGAACCGAGAAGTTGTGGAAACCATTGAGAAGTATTTTGGTGACTTGGTTTTTGATGCGAAGATTAGAGAAAATGTATCTTTGGCGGAAGCTCCTGCACAAAGCAAGGATATTTTTTCCTATTCTAAACGATCTAATGGAGCTGCGGATTATCTGGCGTTAGCTGGAGAATTTATTGGACGTGTGGAGCAGCCAGCTACTCCAGATGTAGCCGCCAAGAAACCACATACTGAAAAAGTATAAATAGCCCTATCAAGTAACTAAATCGCCAATTGTGACTAAAAAACGTATGTTTCAGAGCTTGGACCTAATTTTTGAAGATAACTATGAAGACACCTTCAAAGATGATAGTCCATTGCTTGGTGCAAAAATTGAGAAAAAACCAGCCATCCTTACTCAAGAGAAAACGGAGGCCAAAGTCGTCAAGAAAACCCCTAAGAAATCAGTTCGGAAATCTTCTAGAAAAACATTTTCTACAAGCATGAGTTTTTTGTTTGAAGGACCAAAAGCTGTTGAAGATACTGCCGAAAAGCCTAAAGATGCTCGCCTTGCGGGTATAGATCTTTTACTAAAAGGCACTTTGGAAGGTAGTAAAAAAATCGTCGAACAAGTAGCTCCCCAGAAAAAGAGAGTTACATTCATCATAGACAAGGAAAAACTAGCCAAAATCAAAGGTATCGCTAAATCTGAAAAGGCTTACATTAAAGATATTTTTGACCGTGTAGTTTCTGAGTATTTGGCAAAGGAAGGACTTTTGTAAGGAGGCTGTTGGTGCGCTTCCTACGGTCGCTGTTGGTGCGCTCCTTCGTCGCTGTTGGTGCGCTCCTTCGTCGCTGTTGGTCTTTGGTGCTACCGCAGCGACTTGCATCTGCGACGTGTACGCTTGGTGCGTAAGTCGCTGCGGCAGCACCAAAGGGCGTAGCCCGTCCCAAAGACCAAAAGCGACCGCAGGGAGCGCACCAAAGACCAAAGTGGCTCAGTTCATTTCAAAATAGAAGATCGCAAAGCATTTATTTGGCGTTGTAAGCTGTGTATCTCGGGAAGAATCGTGTCAAATTCTTCTTTGCTGACCATGTTCAAGGATTCTGAAAGAATCAGTTGGGTTTCAAGCTCAAAGGCCGAACCCAAGGAAATATCTATGAAGCTGGCAAAGTGCTTTTTGGTTCTACGACTGGCTCCTTCGGCAATGTTGGAAGGAATTGAAACGGATGCACGGTTCATTTGGCTGACAAGCCCAAATTTTTCTTCTTTCGGAAACTTGGCAGTAATTCGATAAATATCTTTGGCTAATTTCATACTGTCTGTCCAAACGTTTAATTTTCTAAAATTTCTCATAATTTTGGGTTTTGATTAAAAAATGGCTCGAAATATAGTAATTTTTTATTAAATGGATGTTTTTGCTTCCTTTGGTCGCTGTTGGTGCGCTCCTTCGTCGCTGTTGGTCTTTGGTGCTACCGCAGCGACTTGCATCTGCGACGTGTACGCTTGGTGCGTAAG
>CAYTLX010000330.1:0-2989 GCA_964438645.1 uncultured Saprospiraceae bacterium
CATCCCGCTCATGTAACCTATCGTGCTGATTGTCAGCCTGGTACGTCTAAATATGGTTTGAATGTCAATAATGTAAGGGTTCGGTTACAATCTCGTGGAGATATGTGGTGGGATAATTCTAGCATTGGCTATGTTGTGCCGAATTCGCCTGTTGGTGGTGGAGTAGAACAAGTAAGTTCACTTTATTCAGGGGCTACTTGGATTGGTGGATATGATGCTTCAGGCAATTTGAAACTGGCTGCCACGGATTATTTAGGTGTGACTTATTATCCTGGCCCCCTGAATGAATCGACGGGGACAACTAGCCAAGCTGTTTGTAATGCTTGGGACAGACATTTTGTGGTGTATGGGACAGAAATTACGCTTTTTGTTGCAAAATGGGACTTGGCTCAACAAAATGGAATGCCAATAGACGAAAGCGAGATTCCTGATAATGTAAAATATTATCCCGCTAGGGGTAATCCTTATTTTGCTACTACTGCAAGTGGCTTTATATTGCCTGACCAAGATTTGGCTCCTTTTTTTGACAGGAATAATGACGGTGTTTATAATCCAATCGATGGAGACTACCCAATATTAGAAATTCGTAGTTCCGCTAATCCAGGTTATGCAGATATGATGATTTATAGTATTTCCAATGATGTGGGCAAAGAGCAGCTAGTTGCGCAAGGTAATTCTTTGGGGATAGAATTGCAGACTCAATCCTTTGCCTTTGCAACTTCCGATGCGCTAAATGATATGACTTTTAGTAGCCAGAAAATAATTAATCGGTCAATGGATACTCTTCATGAAGCTATTATTTCTATATGGATTGATGGTGATTTGGGATGTGGAAATGATGATTATGTAGGGTGTGATACATCTAGATCTTTAGTGTATTATTATAACGCTGACGCTGTAGATGGCGCCCCAGACGGCTCGTGTGCTGGGACTCCGACGTATGGAAATAAAATTCCACTGATCGGGATTGATATTTTCTGTAGCCCCTTGGGTGATGATGGCAAGCCACTTAAAATGTCTTCCTTTATTTATTATAATAACTCCAGTTCAAGCTCCGTACCATTAGGAACTACAGATCCAAGCTCAGGGACGGAGTACTTTAACTATATGCGCGGTCTATGGAAGGACGGTAGCCCAATGTATGCAGGAGCTGATGGATATCAGGATAGTCAATTTGCGACGACAAAATATGCTTTCCCTGATTCACCCAATAATGAATTAGGTTGGTCAATGGCTCAAGCAGAAGTTGATTTCGCCGACAGAAGGACAGTACAATCTTTGGAGTCCTTTACCATGAGTCCTGGTTCTATTAGTGAACTTGTCATTGGCTTCCCTTGGGTAGCTAATGTGTTACATCCTGCTCCTAGTTTAGAAGCCCTATTGGCTGCGGATGATTTAGTACAAGCCATCTTTGACGGTTGTTTTACAAATGTGGTGGGAAGTAATTTTGCTAATAGCATAGAATTATCCGTCTATCCCAATCCTGCCACTGACTACATCCATATCCAATCTTCCAAAACGCTCCAAACAGTCAATTTTCAACTAATCAATATGGCTGGGCAGGTTGTGCTTTCGCAAAAAGTGAACCCCAATGAAGATATTTCGATTCGCCATTTGCCGCAAGGAATATATGGGTATCAGATGCAGAATCGGAAGGGCGCAATATTGTCAACAGGGCAATTGGTTAAGGACTAAAAAAAAACGCCTTGGGATTATCCAAGGCGTTTGTTTTACCGTTTATTTCGTTGTAAAGTATAGTCTTCCAAGCCCTTATCATCTTTGGGAGTGCTTAGGCAGCTAGAGATATAACAATCCACCGCTTCTTGAACACTCATAAAGAAGTGATTACCAGTACTTTCCGTAAGGATGTCCGCAAGTGCCATCGCATCTCTAACAGGGCCTTTGACCCCAGAAAAAGCAATCTCAACTCCTTTGTCTAAGTATTCTTCTACGACATCTTTGATGGCATGGACTGCACTACTGTCTAAATAGTTGATGCTTTCAGCATTGAGTACGACTAGTTTTAATTTATCTCCTTTTTCCGCAATCAAGTCTTCTAGCCTTTCCTTAAAAAATTCAGAATTAGCAAAGTAAAGTTGTGCATCAAAACGAATAATCAAAATCTCATCCTTTTCGATTAGATTGTTGAACCGTTCTACATTTCTATAAAAGTGCGTGTCTGGGACATTGCCCAAAACGGCTACATGGGGACGGGTTGTCCGATATATAACCATCGCCAAAGACAAAATAACACCTAAACCGATGCCTTCTTCAACGCCCAATATCAATGTGCCTAAAAAGGTCGCAATAAGCATGGCTAAATCCCGACGATTTTGTTTCCACAATACTTTGACTTCATGAAAATCTATTAGGCCAACCACCGCCACCATGATAATCGAACCCAAAATAGCTTTGGGTAAATTATAAAATAACGGTGTCAAAAATAATAAAGCCAGTACGACCATAATGGCACTAATAATTGCGGCTACACCCGTTTTGGCACCTGCTTGGTCATTGACTGCACTTCTGCCAAAACCGCCTTCTACGGTGTAAGATTGGAAAAAAGACCCCCCAATACTGGCCAAGCCTAAGGCAATTAATTCTTGATTTGAATTAATTTTATAGTCCTTTTTGTGCTTGGATTGTAATGATTTTGCGACAGCGATACTCTCCATGAATCCTATTAACGCCAATGCCGCCGCCAAAGGAAATAAATCTTTAAATATTGTCCAACTAATATTAGGCATCTTGAAGCTCGGTAAAGCACTTGGAATATCACCAATTATCTTGATGTCATCAGCCCCTAAATGAAACAATTTTACGATAATCAGTCCAAATATGACCGCCAAAAGTGAACCTGGAATGGCTTTACTGACTTTTTTAGAGATGAGAATGACCGCAATCCCCGCAATGCCTATGGCAAACGAAGTCCAATTAATCATGTTGGACTGGTCTATGGCGGTCATTACAATCTCGTGCACTTTTAGAC
>CAYTLX010000331.1:0-2983 GCA_964438645.1 uncultured Saprospiraceae bacterium
CCATAAAAACAGCCATTGGAATGGCTTCCAATGGCTGTTTTTATCTTGTGTAACTGTTTAAGCACCCGCAAATTTTTGCCATAAAATGTCTATTTTCTGCCTAAAATAGGGGCTCTAAACAGTTACTATCTTGTCCATCTTGGAAATGAATTTCCAATGCCGTTATACCGTCAAAATTTCTTTTTCTTTGGCACTGACCACATCATCAATTTTTTTTCCGTACTCTTTGGTTAATTCATCTAGCTTTTTTTCTAGTCGCTTGCCATCATCTTCGGGATAGCCGTCTTTGACTTCGGCCCGAATAAAAGTCAATGCTTCATGTCTTGCATTACGGGCACTTACTTTGGCTTCTTCTCCAAAATGCTTGGCTTGTTTTACGATGTCCATACGACGCTCTTCAGTCAAAACAGGGATGTTCAGATGAATGGCTTCCCCATCATTTTGGGGAGTGAGCCCAAGATTACTTTGCATAATGGCTTTCTCGATGGCTGGTACTGCCGACTTATCCCAAGGCTGAATAGATAAAGATCTAGAATCTAAAGTCACAATGTTGGCGATTTGCGAAAGCGGGGTCGTCGTTCCATAATAATCGACCATCACTCCCGTCAACATAGCGGGAGTCGCCTTGCCCGTCCGTAACTGATTTAATTCCTTGTAAAGATGTTCGATGGCTTGATCCATCATCTCTTTGGTCTGTGCTAGTGCTGTTGAAATATCTCCTGTCATAATATCTGTATTGAAACGAACGTCTGTTCGCTTGTGAATCAATCGGGTTATCTGTTGAGACGAACGGTTGCTCGTCTATTTTATTTTTAATCTTTGCTCTAAAAGCCGAACATCCGTTCGTCTTTTTCCCTTAGTAATCTTACCCTAGAAGACGAACGGCCGTTCGTCTCTGCTAGTCGCGGCGTCCCATAAATAGGCTCACAAGGTACAACAATTGTACTAAAGCAGCTAGTGCAGCCGACACATAAGTTAAAGCAGCCCATTTTAAGGCGTCTTTGGCGCCATCGTGCTCTCTTCCTACGGCAATTTTGGAGCTTTCTAACCAAGCTAATGCTCTATTACTTGCGTCAAATTCTACGGGCAGTGTCACTAAACTAAACAAAGTTGTTCCTGCAAAGGCGGCAATCGCTATCATCAAAAACAACTTATTGCCCATCGTCCCCATCATCACCATCCCCAGCATAAAGAGATACTGTTGAATTTTTGCAGAAAAGCTAACTACTGGCACCAATGCTGAACGCAATTGCAACATAGCATAGGAAGTCGCATGTTGTACGGCATGCCCACATTCGTGGGCAGCTACTGCGGCAGCGGCTACATTTCGTCCATTAAAAACATCTGTGCTCAAATTAACCGTTTTGGTGCCTGGATTATAGTGATCCGTCAACTGTCCTTGCACGTGCGTTACTTTCACATCATTAATGCCATTATCTCTAAGCATTTTTTCTGCAATCTCTGCACCGCTCATTCCACTGGATACGGGCATTTGGCTATATTTGGCAAATTTTCTTTTCAGTTGGCCACTCAGATACATACCAATACCTGTAAAAACCAAACTGATTATCATTAAACCCATGTACATAATGTCAAATTTTATATTATTACCCTGTCACAGACAAGTTGGAAAACTCCAATTACATAACAGCCCAAACTAGCCTTTTGGTTCATTCAAAGATAAAAATAATCAAAATCTTTCGACAAAAGGTGGTTTTTAGTCGATTTTCTCAAATCTCGTGAATGGCACCAAGGCTTTAGGTATCAAAATACCATCTTCAGTCTGATTATTTTCCAAAAGAGCCGCTACAATTCGCGCAAGCGCCAAAGCACTTCCATTTAAAGTATGTGCCAAATGACGTTTTCCGTCGGCATCTCTATAACGCAACTTCAGCCGATTGGCTTGATAGGTCTCAAAATTAGACACTGAGCTCACTTCCAACCACCGTTTTTGAGCCGCAGAATACACTTCAAAATCATAAGTCAATGCCGACGTAAATCCGGTATCTCCACCACAAAGGCGCAAAATACGATACGGGAGCTCCAATTTTTCCAATAAACCCCGTACATGATCCAACATTTCGTCGAGTACTTGATAAGATTTGCTAGGATGCTCAATCCGTACAATTTCCACCTTATCAAATTGATGCACGCGATTTAAGCCACGCACTTCGGAGCCATGCGCCCCCGCTTCTCTTCTAAAGCAAGGCGTATAACCCGTCATTTTGATAGAAAAATCTTCATTATCTAGGATGACATCTCTATAAATATTCGTCACTGGCACTTCCGCAGTAGGAATCAAATAAAGATCATCTTTTTCTGCATAATACATCTGTCCTTCCTTGTCCGGAATCTGACCAGTACCGCGTGCGGAAGCTTCATTGACCAATAAAGGGGGGATAATTTCTTCGTATCCAGCCTTATCGGCTTCGTCCAAAAAGAAGTTAATCAAAGCACGCTCTAACTTGGCACCTTTGCCCCGAAATAAAGCAAACCCAGAGCCAGATATTTTGGCTCCTAATCCAAAATCAATGATATTATATTTCTTTGCTAAATCCCAGTGTGCCAGCGCTTTATCACCCAAATCAGGTAAAGGTTGATTCCATTTTTGAAATACTTCGTTGTCTTCTTCCCCTTTTCCGAAAGGCACTAACTCATGGGGCAAGTTGGGGATGCTCAATAAAGCATTTTCTAGGGCGAGTTCTGTTTCATTAAGATGTGCTTCTAGTTCTTTGATTTTTGATTTTGCGGAAGCCACTTCGCCCTTCAACTTATCCGCTTCATCTCGCTTTCCTTCTCTATAGAGATTTCCGATTAATTTGGCAGACTGATTAGACTCTGCCAATAATTTATCTAATGCAGTTTGGCTTTGGCGCCGATCGGCATCGATAGCGATGGTTTGATCGACAATTTGCAGCGCATCGTCAGTATAATTTCGCTTGCGCAAACCCGCTTTCACGACATCGGGATTTTCTCTCAAAAA
>CAYTLX010000332.1:0-2975 GCA_964438645.1 uncultured Saprospiraceae bacterium
AAAATTCTACCACATTTTCCCTATCTTTGCCACATGAGTGAATTCATCGTATCGGCCAGAAAATACAGACCTAGAGCTTTTGACGAAGTGGTCGGGCAGGGGCATGTCTCCGAGACATTGCGCAATGCCTTGAAAACCAATCAAATAGCTCATGCTTTTTTGTTTACAGGGCCCCGTGGGGTGGGCAAAACCACCATGGCGCGTATTTTGGGACAGGTACTTAATTGTGAAAACCCTTCCGAAAATATCGAAGCGTGTAATGAATGCGCATCTTGTAAGTCTTTTAACGAAAGTGCTTCCTTCAATATCATCGAACTCGATGCCGCATCCAATAATAGCGTGGAGCATATTCGGGCGTTGATTGATCAAGTTCGTTTTCCGCCACAACAAGGCAAATACAAGGTCTTTATCATTGATGAAGTACACATGTTGTCATCACAGGCGTTCAATGCCTTTTTGAAAACCTTGGAAGAGCCGCCGCCGTATGCCATTTTTATCTTGGCGACGACCGAAAAACATAAGATTTTGCCGACGATTTTATCTCGGTGTCAGATATTTGATTTTAAGCAGATTCAAGTACAAGACATTGTGGGGCACTTGGAAAAAATCTCTAAAAGCGAAGGGATTGAAGCCGATGCAGATGCCTTGAATATGATTGCTCAAAAGGCGGATGGGGCGTTACGTGATGCGCTGTCTATTTTCGATCGGATTGCGATAGCGTCTAATGGGCACATCACTTATGATATCGTAATTGAGAATTTAAATATTCTTGATTATGACTATTATTTTCAGATTGTCGAAAACGCATTGACGGAAGATGTCGCTAATAACTTATTGATTTTCAATAAGATAGTGCGTCAAGGCTTTGAGCCAGGTATTTTTTTGAATGGGCTTTCGGCGCACTTGCGTAATTTGTTGGTGAGCAAAAACCCAAAGACAGTAGGCTTGTTAAATGTCGGGGATAAATTGACCAAGCGATATGCGGAGCAAGCGGCTTCTGCGCCTTTGTCTTTTGTGTTGACGGCGCTGAATATTATTAATGTAGCCGATACCAACTACAAAATGGCACGTAATAAACGCCTTCATGTAGAGTTGGCGCTGATTAAGTTGACGTATATTCAACAGGCGGTTACGCTTGCGCAAATGCCATCCGTAAAAAAAAAGTCTAACGCACCAATAGGTAAAGAGCAGACCACTTCAACAACTGCCCCAGTCGAAAATAAACCGACTCCAGAAATTACGCCTAATGTAGTAGTAGAGCCCGCAGTAACTTACCAAAAGTCTATGTCTAATGCGGAGACCGCCACACCAGCGCCCGCTCCCAAGGAATCTATTCAACCCAGTGCCGCCGTTGGACTTAGTTTGAGTGCTTTTGAAGCTAAAGCCGAAGAAGATATTGCCCAAGAGAAGGCCAAAAAGCCCTTGCTTACCGAAGAAGTATTGGCTGCTGCTTGGCAAGAATATATTGAGCTTGTAGGGTCGGCATCGGTACGTCAAGTATTGATTCAGTCTGTCGCTCGACTGGAGCAAAAGACGGTCATTGTGCGGCATAGTGGAGATTATGCGGAGCAAACCATTAAGCAAGAACGGGCATTAATGGAACATTTGCGCAAGCGGATGCAATATAGTCGATTGACTTTAGCGTATGAGTATGACCAGTCGCTTGCGCCAAAAAAGAACGAGAAACTCCAAAAGAAAATCCTTACTCGAAAAGAGAAATACGACATCTTATATGCTGAAAATCCGCATATCGAATCCTTTATAAAGATGTTCTCTTTGCACCTTGAAGACTGACTTTTTTGCTTTATTCCCTCCCTTGTTGGTGGAAAAGAGTCCCAAAATGGTCTGCGGTACAATTTTTGCGGCTATTATTTGTTAGAACTTTAGAGATTTGGGGGAGATTGGACACTTTTTAGGTATTGAGTGGCTTGGGAAAGCATACTTTGCGCCTTAATTGATAAATAAAAAATGAAAAAGCTAATTCATCATTATGGACGATATGCTTTTCTTGTGTTCGTTTTTGCGATTATTCTACCCCCAAAAAACATCGCTCAAAAAGAAAAATACGAGAATATCATTCCCAATCCGGGGTTTGAGCAGTATTCTACCTATCCGATTGGTTGGTTTTACACAGGCCGACACTTTTCCCGTGTACAGAAGTATTGGTTTTCAGCAACGAACACTTCTCCAGATGTATATGGCCCTAAAGTTTTAGTACCCAAAAATTGGAAAGAAAAAGGTTTTGGGGAGATTCAACCGAAAAAAGGTAAATCTTTTGTGGGAATTACTACCTTTGGTTGCGCAAGCGAAAAGCCACATTGTAAAGAGTATATCGAAGCGCAGTTGAAAGAGCCATTGGTGCCAGGCCAAAATTATTCCATTTCGATGGATGTTGCCCAGCTCCGCAATAGTAGGCCCGTGAGCAACTTGGGGGTGGTGGTCTCCGAAGAACGTGTATTGCACCGAAATGAAGATTGTTTGTTGAATCGCCCCGTAGTTAATTTTTCTAAAGTAATTGATAGTAGAAATCGATGGACTCGAATGCGTAGCAAGTTTGTCGCTAGAGATGCCGCTCAATACATCGTAATCGGAAACTTCTTTAGAGACGAACAAACACAGTCAAGACCTGCCCAATTAGATTTTGGATACTTTTATCTGGATAATATCGAATTGAAGAAAGTACCACCAATTCTTCCCGTGCCTGTGGATAAAAATGATCTTCGTTTTGTTACCTTGCGGCAAAATAAACTCATTGTGTTGCATAATATTTACTTTGAATTTGATAAGGCAGACTTGCACCCACGTTCAGAGAAAGAATTGCAGCAATTGGTCGCCATCATGGAAAATGACCCGATGATGGAAATCGAAATTATTGGACACACCGATGATATGGGCACTCAAGAATACAACCTAAAACTTTCCACTTTGCGCGCCAGAGCCGTAAAAAAATATCTTATAGAAAACAATATAAGCAG
>CAYTLX010000333.1:0-2973 GCA_964438645.1 uncultured Saprospiraceae bacterium
GGTCGCCTTTAAGAAGATTTTTGCGCAAGCTCAAAAATACTTTAAAGACTATCAGTTTGATGAAGCCGAAAAGTCCTACCTAAAAGCACTAAGAATGGCTCCTGACCACCCCCAATTACTGTATGAATTGGCCTGCCTTTATGCAATGAAGGAGGAGACTGCCAAAGGCTTTGAATATTTAGAGCTCGCTGTCCACAAAGGCTTTAAAGACCTTGATGATATTGATACGAATCCGTCTTTGGCGTATTTAAGGATTCAAGATGAGTTTTTGGATTTTGCGAAAGCAGGCTATAAAAGAACTCAAAAAGAAGAACATGGGGTTGAATTGCTTGAACAACTAAGGCAGTTGGACATTCTAAAAAGTCGTGGATTGTTGACCGAGCTAGAATTTGAAGCCGAGCGCAAAAAATTGTTGCATTAACACTTCCACAAGGAACACATTGACTCTTTTTTCCGTTATCTTTGTGTGCATCTGCATGGCCTTTATAACTGTACCCAAATGTTTGCAAAGCAATTAATATCCACGGAATTATCTCCACTCAAGACATCGGACACCGGTACCGAAGCGCTTGCGCAAATGAATGATGCACACGTACAACACCTTCCTATCGTCAATCACCAACAATTATTGGGCGTTATTTCGGAAGAAGACATTCTTAGTTTTGATTTGGACGAGGTTATTGGCTCCTACAAATTATCCTTACGCAAGGCTTTTGTCGAGAGTACAGACCACTTATTTGAAGTCATGCGGGTGATGGGTGCAGAAGAATTAACCCTTTTGCCCGTAGTCGATGAGCACAAAAATTATGTAGGCGCTATCCGTATGCAAGATGTCTTAAATAGCTTTTCTAAAATGGCGTCTTTTGTAGAGCCTGGCGGTGTCATCGTACTAGAAATGCAACGCCACGAATACTCTATGCACGAAATCGCCCGTATCGTTGAAGGCGAAAATGCCAAGATATTGAGCTTTTTTGTCGGTTCACATCCTGATTCGCAGATAGTCGATGTCATGCTCAAATTAGATCGTAGCCACGAATTAGGCGGTATCCTTAGCACTTTTAATCGCTTTGGCTATAACATCAAAGCTTCTTTTGTCAGCGATGAATTTATGGACTCTTTGCAAGACAACTACAATAGCTTGATGAATTATTTGGATATGTAGTGAACATCTACCAAATGATAAATAATCCCTATCTTCGCATCTCAACGAAATTTTAGCATAAATGATCATTATTACAGGTGCGACAGGGTTTATTGGAAGCTATTTGGTGAGTTATTTTAATCAATTAGGCTACCAAGATATTATTGTCGTGGATGAATTCACTCGCCCCGACAAGCTCAAAAACTTGGAGCATAAGCATATTAACCGTCTATTGGACCGAGAAGAGCTATTTCCTTGGCTTGCGCAAAATGGCGCCATGGTCTCCGCAATTATCCACATGGGCGCTCGGACCGATACCGCCGAAAAGGATCGGGCTATTTTTGAGCATCTCAACCTATCCTATTCTAAGAAAATTTGGGCATTTTGCACCCTAGCTGATGTGCCCTTGATCTATGCTTCAAGTGCCGCGACCTATGGCTTGGGAGAATTTGGCTATGGAGACAGCCACCGCATCGTTTCTTTTCTAAAGCCCTTAAATCCTTATGGAGATTCTAAGCAGGATTTTGATAAGTGGGTGCTTGCGCAAAAAGAAACCCCTCCTTTTTGGGCAGGACTGAAGTTCTTTAATGTCTATGGCCCCAACGAATACCACAAAGGACGGATGGCTTCTGTTATTTTTCATACCGTCAATCAAATTAAGGCAACAGGTGGCATGAAGTTATTTCGGTCTCACAACCCAAAATTTAAGGATGGCGAGCAGGCAAGAGATTTTGTCTATGTTCGGGATGTCGCGGAGATGATTGGATTTCTCTTTCGAGAAAAGCCCAAGAGCGGCTTGTACAATATTGGCACAGGACAAGCCAGAACATTTAATGATTTGGTCCGGGCCACCTTCAAGGCTATGAATTTGGAGCCCCAGATTTCTTTTATAGATACACCCGAAGACATTCGTGACACGTATCAGTATTTTACGGAAGCCAAGATGGCCAAAATCCAAGAAGCTGGATATAATGAGCCCTTCACTTCACTAGAAGATGGTGTCCAAGACTATGTCCAAAATTACTTATTAGAAAAACGGATTTATTAAAAATAACAAGCTGATGAAAAAAACAATTCTACTTGGCATCTTTATGGTCACCGCCCTTGTTTCATCTCGTGCCCAAATTTATTTTTCCTTTTCAGAAAAAATCATCAATTCGGACTTTTCTGTCTTTCAACCCATGGCTACTCGGGGGTTTTCAGCAATGAATGAAGGCGTTTTTCAGGTTCGGCCTGGCATTAAGTTCATCAAGAATCGCTGGTCATTTTCCAGCCACTATTCTTTTTTCATCAGCAATGATCAAAATCGAAGAGAAATGAAAACGGCTGAATTCCATGGGCAAGGTCTTTCCTTGGGCGCCCAATACCATCTCACTGATTGGTCCAGTTTTAAAGTGCTCCCTAGCATCGAAGTCGGAGTAAGAAAGTACTATCTTGACTATATTGAAACCATCACCAAAACCAACCCCACCACCTTTGTAACCACTAAAGAAAAAATAACTCTGTTTTCTTTCAATGGTCTTGGCTTATACGGCGACATTGGCATCGACCTAGAAAAATTATATCTCTTAAAAAAGAGAGCCTTCGGCATTGGATTTGGTGTTGGCTACCGACTAGACTATGGCACTTGGCAGCTTTCCGACCCTATTCCTATTAAAAATGCCAACGCAAGTCACAATGGCTTCTTCCTTAACATCCACTTACTTTTTGCGCTTCAAAAGGGCAAGCATTCTTGAGTGTTTGGGTGTTCAAGCGTTCAATTGATTGCAGAGAATCTAAATCTTGCGCTCCACCCAAACAAACAGACTTTCCCCCGACTGGCGGGGTGAACG
>CAYTLX010000334.1:0-2969 GCA_964438645.1 uncultured Saprospiraceae bacterium
GGCTTTAGCACCTTGGGGCAAGCCAGCACGTACAACGTGCTTTAGCACGTTGGGGTAAGCCAGCACGTACAACGTGCTTTAGCACGTTGGGGCAAGCCAGCACGATGTACAACACGCTTTAGCACGTTGGCAAAGATAAGCCTTGCCGCTCTTAACGCAAGCTAAAAGCCACATATTTTATCGTCAGCTTATTCGCTAAATGTTTTTTCTCGTAGTAAGTTTTTATGTCCAAATCAGGATGTGGCAGTTCATCGGCATAAATATCATCATTTTGCTCAAGAATTTTCACCCCTTTTTCTTCTTTCAGGACATCCAAGGTGTATTCGTAAAGCATTGTGTTGTCCGTTTTTAGGTGGATGATGCCCCCTTTTTTTAGAATTTTGCGGTAACGCGCCAAAAAAGGAGGAGAAGTAAGTCGCCGATTGGCCTTGACTTCTCGTAAAAAAGGATCTGGAAAAGTAATCCATATTTCATCAATCTCTTCGTTGCCGAAAAAATGCTCGACTTGTTCGATTCGGCTTCTCAGAAAGGCGACATGCTCGAGACCTTGATCCAAGGCATTTTTGGCTCCCCGCCAAATTCTGGCGCCTTTGATATCCATGCCGATGAAGTTACGATTTTTATAGCGCTTGGCGAGTGCTAAGGTATATTCTCCACGCCCACAAGCTAATTCTAGGGTGATTGGATGCTCATTTTGAAACTGCTTGGATGCCCATTGATTAGGCATATTCATCTCTACACCATCTTTTCCAACGAGCTTGATGTCGTTGTACTCATAATTTTCCAAGACATTGGGGTAGGATAGAATTTCAGAAAATTTTTGGAGCTTATTTCGGCGCGCCATCTCTTTTTTCTGCAAAGATAAAGGAATTCTTCGCCATCCCAAAATCTATTTACTTTAGAGATGTATGTATCACAACAAACTCTACTACTGTATGTTAGGAACAAAACAAAACGAAAAATGTGTTAGAAGTCGTACAAAAAATTATCTTATATCTTGCGGGATTTGGAGTCATTGCCTTGGCGGCGGATCGGTTAGCGGAGTATTTTACGAAGTGGAAGGCGCCGATGATTACGGGGTTGTTGTTGGTGGGCATCATTACTGGGCCGTATGTACTTAATCTATTGGACAAA
The DNA here is from genome assembly GCA_964438645.1 of uncultured Saprospiraceae bacterium. Lineage (GTDB taxonomy): Bacteria > Bacteroidota > Bacteroidia > Chitinophagales > Saprospiraceae > HyVt-613. Next base: position 1,135 of record CAYTLX010000334.1, read on the forward strand.
GAAACCGTCCATCATCTGGATTTTTTAAATGATTTTTCCTTGGCATTCATTGCTTTGGCTGCCGGAGTCGAATTGTATCTCAAAGAGTTAAATGACAGTCTGAAAAGCATCAAGTGGAATACGATAAGTCAGTTGGTTATTACCTTTGGGATGACCAGTTGGGCGATGTTTCTATTGGCGGATTTTATTCCTTTCATGCAAGAGATGTCGGTCACTGCAAAAATTGCCGTGTCGATACTGGTGGGTACGATACTAGTTGCCCGCTCCCCGTCGTCAGCCATAGCCATCATCAATGAGATGCGTGCGAAAGGGCCTTTTGTGAGTACATCACTAGGCGTGACGGTATTAATTGATATTTTAGTGATTGTTCTATTTTCTATTTGTCTGTCACTGAGCATGAGTATGATTCAGGGCTTAGAACTTGAATGGATGTTGTTGGTGAAAATTATAGGCGAGCTAGTTTTGTCCTTAGGATTAGGCTGGCTTATTGGGAAGCTGCTTGTAGGCGTGATGAAGACGACCATGTCGGAGCGAATAAAGACGATATTTGTACTAGGAATAGGCTTTGGCGTGTTTTTAGGTTTAGTTTTTATGGAAGACTATGTTCATGAGCATTATCACGTAACGATTCGGATAGAAGCCTTGTTGGTGGTTTTATTGGGTAGTTTTTATGTGACCAACTACTCCAAACATCGCTTGGAACTACAAGAAATGATGGAGCATAATGGGCCATGGGTGTATGTCATATTTTTTACGTTGACAGGGGCATCCTTGTCTTTGGATGTGTTGACGCATGTATGGGAAGTGGCGTTGGTTTTATTTGTGGTGCGGTTGATTTCGATGATGGTAGGCTCCTTTACGGGCGGTACGCTAGCAGGAGATAAGCCTTTATTCCGAAAATATGGCTGGATGCCTTATGTGACCCAAGCAGGCGTCGGAATCGGTCTATCTACCGAAATCGCCCATATCTTTCCAGATTGGGGCAATGCGTTTTATACCATTGTCGTAGCGGTGATTGTCATCAACCAGATTGTGGGGCCGCCTTTATTCAAATTTGCCATCCAAAAAGTAGGCGAAGCGCACATCAAGGCCAAGACGGCTATAATAGAAGGGCAGGAAGCCATTATTTTTGGTTTAGAAAATCATTCTATTGCTTTGGCTAGGCGCTTGCGCGAACATCACTGGGATGCTAAGATAGTGACCACTTTGGATGCGAGTGATTTTGCTTTTTCGGAAGATGTGCCCATTGTGCGTATAAAAGATTTCTCGGAAGAGAGCATCATGGGACTAAAACCTGAAAGTGCCGATAAAGCCATTCTTTTGTTGTCTGACCAACGCAATTTTAATGTTGCCGAAATACTCTACGAAAAAGCAGGGACGGAGAGTATCGTCGTAAGAGTCAATGATTTTTCTTGGAGTAGTCGTTTTGAACGCTTGGGCGCCTATATCGTCAATCCAGGCTTGGCAATGATTAGTCTTTTGGATCACTATGTCCGTTCTCCGTTGACGACATCCTTGTTGTTAGGCAAAGAAGGCGATAGAGACACCTTAGATGTGAAGGTAAAAGACAGTCGAATGGAAGGCGTTTTGCTACGAGATTTGCGTTTGCCTAGCGATGTGATTATCCTTTCGGTAAAACGTGGAAGCGAAATGGTCATCACCCATGGTTATACCAAATTACACGTGGGTGATATGTTGACTTTTGTCGGTTCTAACGAGAGTCTCGAAGAAGTGTCATTGATGTGCCAAAATTTTGAAATGCCTTTAAGTCCCAAGTAGAAGCGCAGGTCTCGGGCGGCGTAGCGTTCAATGGCTACTTGACGTAGCGTTCAAAG
>CAYTLX010000335.1:0-2960 GCA_964438645.1 uncultured Saprospiraceae bacterium
GCATCTTTTATTCCGAATCCAATGAGTGTCGGATGATGCCAACCAAAAGACGTGATGCGCTCAAAATAAGCTTCTTGGGCATCCGTCACTCCACCTGTCCCCCCTGTAATCGCCGCACTAGAAACGACATAGACAAAGCCCCTTGTCAACTCATCAATTTTGCGCAAGCGCTCTGGCTCGGTCTGTGGCGCAACCAAAAAAGTGATTCCTAAATCTAACTCTTCAAACAATGCTTTAAATTGTGTTTCATACACATAAGTCGGCATATCGGGCAAGATAATTCCATCCACTCCTACTTCTTTGCACTTCCTAAAGAACTGATTCTCACCGTATTGCATCACTTGATTAAAATTTCCCATCAGGATGATTGGAATTTCGGATTGCCTGCGCAAAGCTTCCACTTGCGTAAAAAGTAGGCGCACATTCATCCCATTTTCTAAAGCCTGCTGACTGCTTGCCTGTATGGTTGGGCCATCCGCTAAAGGATCCGAATAAGGAATACCAATCTCCAAAATATCTGCTCCATTCATTTCCAATGCTAAACCAATTTCTACTAAGTCGTCCAATTTTGGGTAACCTGCTGTAAAATATATGTTGAGGATATTTTTTCTCTTTTCAGCGAATAATTTTGTTAACCGGTTCATAGAAATCTGTTTTGATTATTAATATAAGTGGCCAAATCCTTGTCACCACGTCCTGATAAATTAACGACCACAATTTCGTCCTTTCCAAATCTCATCATCTCTAGAGCAGCTAAGGCATGGGCTGATTCTAATGCAGGAATAATGCCTTCAATTTTGGATAATAAATAGCCAGCTTTTAAGGCTTCATCATCTGTTGCACTCAATACTTCTGCTCTCCCTGTCTTTATCAAATGTGCATGCAATGGGCCAATCCCTGGATAATCTAATCCAGCAGAAATAGAATAAGGCTCGATGATTTGCCCATCATCTGTTTGCATGAGCAGGGTTCTACTTCCGTGAATGACTCCTTCGCTACCCAACACACTGGTTGCCGCAGACTCCCCAGTGTTAATTCCTAATCCAGCGGCTTCGACGGCAATCAATCGCACTTTATCCTCTTCCAAATAATGATAAAAAGCGCCAGCCGCATTACTTCCCCCACCGACACAAGCAATAATCGAATCGGGACTTTCTCTTCCGACGTGCTCTTTGAGCTGCCATTTCATCTCTTCACTGATGACCGATTGAAATAATGCCACCATGTCTGGATACGGATGCGGCCCTACCACAGAGCCTATAATGTAGTGAGTATCAACGGGATGTGCAATCCAATCTCGAATAGCTTCATTGGTCGCATCCTTTAAAGTTCGACTTCCAGACTTGGCGGGTCTTACTTCGGCCCCCAGCATTTTCATACGAGACACATTGGGTGCTTGTCGTTCAATATCGACTTCGCCCATATAGACGATACACTCTAAGCCCATGAGTGCGCAGACGGTAGCGGTAGCGACACCGTGCTGCCCTGCACCTGTTTCTGCAATAATTCTTGTTTTGCCTATTTCTTGAGCAAGTAAGATTTGTCCGATGGTATTATTTATTTTATGGGCTCCAGTATGATTCAAGTCTTCTCTTTTGAGATAGATATTGGTATCATATTTTTTGGATAGCCTTTCGGCAAAATACAACGGAGATGGCCGCCCAACATAATCCTTCAGCAAAGACTTAAAATCTTTTTGAAAAGAATCTGAATGGATAATTTTAAGGTAATTATCATTTAGATTTTTCACATTTGGATAGAGCATCTCAGGGATGTAGGCACCGCCAAACTTTCCGTAATAGCCGTTTTTATTGGGTTTCATAATTAGGATATTGAAGTATTCGTTAAGTATTGAGTTTTAAACTGCTGAATGGCCTTTATATCTTTCAAACCAGGCGATATTTCAAATCCGCTATTTCCGTCTATACCAAAAAGCTTCGGATGCTTGAAGGCTAGTAATCTTTTCACAGAGTTGGGATTAATCCCTCCCCCAAGAAAGAAAGGAACATCCTCCCGATATTCTGCTAATAGACTCCAATCAAACTGAAATCCATTTCCACCAGGCAATTTGCCCTTAGTATCAAAAAGAAAATAATCACATCCTTTTTCATAGGCTTTTAATTGACTAAAATCAAAAGAACTATCCACAGAAAAAGCTTTTATCACCTTAAAACCTTGAGCTTGGACTTCTTGACAAAAGGCAGGAGACTCTTGTCCATGAAGCTGAATAAAATCCAAAGGTAGGACTTTACTCCTAGCCAAAATGGTTTCTAATTCTGGGTTCACAAAGACGCCTACTTTTTTCGTATCTGGTTGATTATCAAATACTTCTACTACTTTTTTCCAAGCTTCATCATCCACACACCTAGGGGATTTTTCATAGAAAATAAAGCCCATAAAATCTAAACCCACTTCCAAAAGTAATTTTATATTTTCGGGATTGCGCATTCCGCATATTTTTAATTTTGGCATTCTAGTCATGTGTTAGTTGATTAATCTGGTTAATAAATTCTTGGCAGGCTTTTTCGGGGTGCGCATTTTTCATAAAGTGCTCTCCTATCAAAAAACCTTCAAATCCAAATCCCTTGAGCTTTACGACTGTCTCAGGATGGCTAATTCCACTTTCAGATATTTTTGTGAATTCTTTTGGAATTAAGGCAGATAGGTTTTCAGATGTTTTTACATCTACTTTAAAGTTGGTTAAATCTCGATTATTTACGCCGACTATGTCTATGTTTGGATTCAAGTAGTCTAACGGACGCTCATCATGCACTTCCATCAAAACTTCTAATCCAAGGCTTTTTGCGAAAGCAGCCAACCTACTTACTTCTTCTTTGGTCAACATATCCCCAATTAATAATATTACATCTGCACCAATTGACTTGGCTTCAATAATCTGATATTCATCCAAAATAAAATCTTTTCGGAGAATGGGGCAATAGTTGTATTTTCTTGCTTCT
>CAYTLX010000336.1:0-2942 GCA_964438645.1 uncultured Saprospiraceae bacterium
GGTGTGCCATGATTGTCGCAATCTCCAATAGTAATATTATCAATAGCCAATACGCAGGCATTAGAGCAAGGCGCTTGGCTGACGGATTCTTGTTGCATGCAATAATCTAGCTCGCTATCCACAAAAGTCAAATTGTATGCCACGCCATCGGCAGGTAGGGTGATGTTTTGCTCGGAATTATAATCAAACGTGCCAAAATTATTGGTTCCGTCACTGACGGAGTAAGTATTGTAAGTGCCTGGATTCGTGGCACTTACGTTAAAAGTGACGACGTAAGTATCATCGGAGACATCATTCGGTGTGCCATGATTGTCGCAATCTCCAATAGTAATACTATCAATCAGTAATCCGCAAGCTTGCTTGACGATAACGACATTTTGCCCAGACTCATGGCAATCATTTTTTATGGAAATAAACAAATGAATTTCTTGATTTATGGAGTCTTGTGGGCCTAAATAATAAGTAGTTGCCGATTGGTGAATATCCAAGAAATAGCCATCCCCAGAAGTCGTCCAAGTTACTTCACTATTGGAGACTTGCGCATCTAAATCAATGTAGGTAGTCGTAGCAGACACAAAGATAGTATCTGGTAAGTTAATTACAGGAGAAGCCGTGATTGTTGTGGATACTTCGTTGGTAATCAATGTTTTAACTCCACCATTAGTAGCGTCAGGCACATTGGCCAAGCTAGCCGAATTTGTCAAGATGCCATCTGAAGTCCAAGAGCCCAGCCCTGCGTCTAGGTAAAAGGTAGCGACCGTGTTGGGTTGTACTTCATCAATGACAAAGGAAGCCGTTCCTCCCGTGATATTCGTATTTCCAATACTCAGTCCTTCTTGCAAATAAGGCTCAAAAGCCCATACGCAAGGAGCTGGTAATATGTCCGTAAATTCAAGCCCTTGAAGCGGGATGTTCATTTCGTTATTTATGGTGAATTTATAGACTAAAAAAGCGTCATCACAGCTTTCCGAAAGGGATACTTCCTTGGAAAATTCGACCACCGTTGAAGGACAATCTAAGCTCCCATCGATGAGTACATCTTCACTAGAAGTCTGACTACCATCAAAATCAATATAGACCTGATTGGACGGCCCATCAATGTCCACATCTTGGATATGATAAAAACTATTGCCAGCCTGTGATGCGTCATACGTTAGCGTAAGCGAAACACAACATCCAGCAGGTATGTCATAGCTTCCATTGTTATCGGTCGAACAGCCATTGTCATTAAAAACAGTATTCACCAATACAAAGTCCGCAGGAGCGATGTCCGTTACGGTTACATCAAAGGCATCTATCGTGCTAATATTGCAAACGTCAATCGTATAAATCACCATCGTATCACATACAGGAATCGGCGTGGAAGTGTATTTGGTGGCTTGTAGGGTCGCTTTTCCGTTGGTGCAAACCGATTGGTTGTCAATATTGTTAGAATAGGCCAATTCTTCAATATCCGTAATCGGAAACTGAATCGGCGGCGAAGCGCTGGCATCATCATTCAACACCGCAAAGATATTGCTTGGCGAAGTCACCGGTAAAACAACCGTAAACGTATCCATCTCTCCCGCAGGTAAAGCGCATGGTAGGAGCCAAGTCAAAATTTCATTCGCCCCAAATAGATTGGGATTGTTATAGTAGAACGTAACGGGGGTGCCGGATGGAAGCGATAATTCTCTCAAAGCTTCAAGGGTAAAAGTAATCTCCACTTCGTCTGGATACGGGCAATTACCAATGGGCACAATATCCAAAATGTCTATCGCACCATCTCTATTAAAATAGGCCGTAGCCGTACTACCAGGGTCTATGGGGCACAGATACAGGTTGACGATATTTTTCGCAAGATTTTGGTCTAGCTGCGAATAAGCAGGCGCACCTGGCGCCAACTGCGGCAAAGAAGCCACTTTCGTTAAAATATTTCTAGTCGAATTTTCTGCGAAAGCATCATCAAAAGCAATGGTAATAATGTGAAACCCAGCCGCCTTTAATTCATCCGCTAAGGCAATCAAAGAAGGGGAAATCTGACCACCAGAACCATCCGTAGAAAGCACTACGACCTTGGCCACATTGGGTCTGGCGTTGGATAGGAGATAGTCTCTCCCAAATTCTAAGGCTTCATGTGGGCTAGTACCCCCACTAAAAGCTCTCTGAAAATTAACATATCCTTGCAAAACACTGGCATCTCCAGTGATGGGGATTCTGACGGCTTGTGCATCACTATCAGACCATTCTACGATGGCGGCCCGACTTTCATCCGCACCATTACCGATATTGGCTTCTGCTAAGAAGTCCACAAAAAACTGCCGGGACTCATTGTATTCCGTTTGGTCAACCGAGCCCGAGACATCGTTGAGAATGACCATGTCCAAAGGCTCGGTACACGGAAACACGGGCACGGTCTCATCCAACAGGGACACCGCCACCGATTGTTGATGTCCTGCATCATCGCTGACGATAATAGTATATTCCCCTTGGGCTAGATTCGGTATCGTAAATGAATTGCCCCCAATATCACTCTGACTACCAGCAGACACACCCGACCAATCAAATGAATAAGGAGCTGTCCCCCCATTCATCGTCACGGTGATGCTTCCATTGTTGATACCATTAGAGCTATTGGTTGTAGAGATTTCAACAATCTCAAAAACGCTACCCAGTATCTCACTAAGGACTATACCCGATTTGATGACCGTGTCAGGAGTCGCCGTAGTGACGGTCACACTATAAGTACCTGTAGAAAGATTGTCAATAGAGAATACATTGTCCAAACTACTGCCACTGCCCGTTGCATTGTCTGGCAATCTTTCCCAAGTATAAAAAAATGGAATCGTGTCATATCCATTTACGGTAATTTGTAGGGAGCCATTAGACGCATTGATACAAGGTGCAAAGCTCTGAATCGATAGCTTTAGACCACAGGAAGCGGCTAAAATCTCACTCTCATT